>JBEPXS010000181.1:0-7138 GCA_041641755.1 Balneolaceae bacterium | reverse complement strand
GGTGGGTTCTCCCGGGCCACTTCTTTGATGCAAACCGAAACTTTTGGCGCGACACAACACTAGCATTAACTCTGAAAAACTATCTAACACAGAACACATTATAGCGAAAGGGATACCAATTATATTAACAATTGGAGCTGGAGACTAAGCTGAAGCTTCTTATCTGATTGTCCTGTTCTTTTTTTCAACGTCGAATATCCGCTGGCTGGCGGACGGGATACAGTAGATCTCCTCCATTGGATAAAGGCGTACTACAGAGAAATAGCAAATGAGCCTTACTTAATATCGAACTGACGTTTTCTTTAAGTATCAGCAGGTAGCGATATGCCTGTCCGGTTGTTACTCTTTTCCGAAGGCTTCGTGCCAGAAGGTGATTCCTCCTACAATGATCCCTTTTAAAACGAAAGCAGAAAAGACAATCATCAGTCCTATCTCCTGGAAAAGAACAATCAGAATGCCGTAGAACAGAAACAGGAATATTCGACCTTTATACTTACGGATCGAAGCCCGGTCGAAACTGGGCATCTTGTCAAAGGGAATAGTACTAACCATCAGGAAAGAGAGAAGAACGATGACAGGAATGAGTACGGTATTAATGCCATTTTTCATATCGGCGAAAAGCTCAGGTCGGTCATAGAACGTAAGATAAAAAGCAGCCAGCATTAGGGCCTGTGCCGGAGTAGGCAGTCCTTTAAAAAAATCAGTACGACCCGCCTGGGCATCCACATTAAACCGGGCTAGGCGTACAGCCCCGCAAAGAGGTGGTAGTGCACTTAAAATGATCCCAACAAAAGGAAGCTCATTCAAACCAAAATTATAGAGTAAAAATCCCGGTGCCACTCCAAATGAGACTACATCACTGATCGAATCAAGCTCAATACCGAACTGACTGGTAGCGTTGGAGAGACGCGCCATAAAACCGTCCAGCGCATCAAATAGTCCGGCAAAAACAATCAACCAAGCACCGAAATACAGCCCCCCTTCCGAAATACTGATAATCGAAAGGAAGCCGCAAAAAAGATTCATAAGTGTAAAAAAACTGGGTACGACAATACGCGGTATAGGCTTCCGTTGCTTCTTCTTGTTGTTTTCGCGTCGATGTTTCCGATAACGCTTCCATTTTTGGATAGGATATTTCATAAAAGGGATATCCGATTCCCGATATCAGGTTTTGGATATTATGTCTTCTAAGAGAGAGAGATAAATCAAAACAATTCGATATCTGATATCGGTATTACTTAACTGTTAGAAATTTCTGCATGACTTTGTCTATTTTCCGAATTTTCTGTGGATTTGTCTACAAGCCTGGCCAGGACCGTTTCGCCCGCCACAGTATGATCCCCCTGTTTTATAAGCAGATCGGTCTCGGGCGGTACCAGTATATCCATTCTGGAACCGAACTTCATCATTCCAAATCGCTTCCCTGCTACAAGCTGCTGTCCTTCGGTTACATGATACACGATACGACGTGCCAAAAATCCTGTAATTTGCCGGTAAAAAATCTTTGTTCCCAAGAAGTGACGAACTCCGAAATCAGCTCGTTCATTCAGTTCTGAGGCTTTATGATCCCAGGCCATTAAATATACTCCCGGATGATATTTAAGATATTCGAGTTTCCCCGACACAGGGTTTCGGTTCACATGCACGTCCACCACCGAAAGAAAAATGCTAATTTGCAAAGCCTTGCCCTTGATATAGCTTTGTTCTTCTACCTCCTCGATAAGAACCACCTTCCCATCGGCGGGAGCTAGCACCAGGTTATCTTCATCAGGAATGTTGCGATCGGGGTCGCGGAAAAAATTGAGGATTAGAGCCATAAGAAGTATCATCAGTCCATAAACAAAATAGGCCGACCAATGATTGAGATATGAAGCTGTCAGGCTCACTACACCGGCAAAAAGTACAACAACAAAAATTGTGAAATATCCTTCCCTGGCAAACATTGGCCTATCCACCAAATTGTCTGATTATATCATTGAAAGTCACAAATATGAACAGTGCTATTATCAGGATGAAGCCAATCTGTTGGAGGGCCATACGCACTTTAGCCGAGGGCTCTCTCCTGGTAATGCCTTCATAAATGAGAAACATTAGGTGCCCTCCGTCAAGTACTGGAATTGGAAGGATATTCATTATAGCCAGTGTAACGCTGAGGAATGCGGTTATCTGCCAGAAACCCAGCGCCCCGCCCGACTCTGTTGCCTGTTTTGTTACATTGGCAATGGCCACAGGGCCACCCAGATTTTCCCGTACGGATATGGAGCCGGAGAACATTTTACTGAATCCCTGGATAATCCCATTTAAAGTCTGGCCGGTACGTTCAAATCCATTATTTATTGATCCTATAAGGCCATATCGTATATGTTCTACTTCAAAAATATCGTTAGGAAATGGAGCCATGATACCAATTATATTCTGATCATTTGGCGATACCGATGTCTGCAACAATTCCCCATTTCTGAGTATAGTGAGTTCTATCGGTCCTTTTGCAGATTGAATATGATTTACAAGCTGCTGCCAAAAGGCCACTGAATCACCATTCACGCTCACAATTTGATCACCATCTTGCAGACCTGCCGTATCTGCGGGACTTCCTTCCTGGACCTGTCTTATTTTGCTGGGAATGGCCAACGTTGGATCAATAAATCCTTCCTTGTTAATTCGATCCAGCAGGCTGTCGGATACTGTAACTACGGTTTCTTTTCCGTTCCGAAGTACCGTGTAGTTTAAATTTTCTTCTAAAATCTGGTTCGGGGCTACGAGCTGTTTAAAATAGGTCACCTCTTGACCATTTACCTCCACAAGCTTATCCCCTGTTTTAAATCCGGCCTGGGCGGCAACAGACTCTTCCGGTACGTAAATCCCATCCATGCTGTCTACCAGAATATTGGACTCACCATACGAAAAAGCGATACCGGCATAGATAATGACGGCCAGTATCATATTAAAGATTACCCCGGCGGTGATAACCACTATCCGTTGCCACACCGGCTTGCTGCGAAACTCCCACGGCTTGGGCTCTTCATCAAGATGCTCGGTATCCATGCTTTCATCAATCATTCCGGAAATTTTGACATAACCTCCGAGAGGGGTGGCACCAATACAATAATCGGTTTCTCCTTTTTGAACGCCCCAAATACGGGGTGGAAAACCAACCGAAAAACGCTCCACACGCATCCCAAATAGTTTGGCTGCAAGAAAATGGCCCAGCTCGTGAAAGAAAACCATTATAAGTAGAGCCAGGGCAAAAATGCCCAGTGTTGCTAAAATTTCAATAATCCATTCCATGAAAATTTCCTGTATTTAAATCTTTGCTGCTATATTTCTCGTCTTTTTATCAATTTCTATAAGAGATGCCACAGATATATCAATATCTGCATCTATTGTTTCCAGTGATCTTTCTATAATTTCAGGTATCTGAATATACGGAATTTCTTTCTCCAAGAAGCGTTGAACAGCTATCTCATTGGCAGCGTTCAAGATGGCAGGGGCAGCTCCCCCCTGCTTTATCGCTTGCAGGGCCAGCCTGATACAAGGAAAACGGTCGTAGTCAACCGGTTCAAAAGTCAACTCAAAAGCCTGTTCCCAGTCAAGGCGCGGCACTTCAAGCGGGAGACGTTCCGGATATGTCAGTGCGTATAAAATCGGAACCTTCATATCAGGTGGTCCCAATTGCGCTTTGCTGGAGCCATCTACAAATGTTATAATAGAATGAACAATACTCTGTGGATGCACAACCGCGTCTATTTTACTAAGCGGCAGGTCAAACAGCCAGTGAGCCTCAATAATCTCAAGCCCCTTATTCATCATCGTTGCCGAATCGACGGTTATTTTCGCCCCCATCGACCAATTAGGATGATCCAGGGCATCTTCAACGGTAATCTTCTGCATCTGTTGTCTGCTCCATGTCCGGAACGGACCACCACTGGCCGTGATAAGCAGTTTTTCAATACTCTCCCGGGGTTCACCAACCAGGCACTGCAGCATGGCACTATGTTCGGAGTCTACCGGGATTAACTGACCGGAAGCTTCATCTAAAAGCTGGTCGATCAAAGCCCCCCCTACTACCAGGGACTCTTTGTTGGCCAAAGCCACTTTTTTACCCGTTTTCAGGGCCGATACGGTGGGCTTGAATCCTGCAAATCCTACCAGGCTGTTCAGTATAATATCAGCTTCATCCAGCGCTGCAAGCTCTTCAAGATATTGGACGCCGTACATCAGCTCCGTTGCCGAATGACTGACCGCCCCTTCCAGTTCAGACCGGAAGCTTTCATCACAGAGCAATGCATAACTGGGACGGAATTCGTTAATTTGTTCGGCCAGTGCTTTCCAGTTTTGATTGCAGGATAGTGCCAATAACCGGTAATGCCCGGAATGTTCGCGTACAATATCCAGAGCTTGTTCCCCGATGGAACCTGTCGAACCCAATATGGCCAGTGTTTGACGTTGCACGTTTAATTTAACTAGTTAAAAAGCGTTTGAAGATAGAGAAAATGCATTGGAAATAAGAATCCTTTTTTAAGGTTCTTTGGCAAACAGCAGCCGGCTATCTGTTCTAAATCTGTTCATACTCCCTGGCCACTGAAAACATCAAGGCGTGTGCCTCAACGGTCTCCCGCAACGTTGGTGCATAGCCTCCTGAAAGCGTCAGGACCAGTGGTTTATCATAACCTGCTACCGTTTCAATAACCATTCGATCACGCTCTGCCAATCCCTCCCGGGTAAGAGCAAGTCTTCCAAAATAGTCGGTTTCGAGGGGATCTATTCCGCCAAGGTAGAATACCATGTCGGGATCAAAACGTTCAAAAATAGTATCCAGTGCATTACCCAACGTTTGGAGGTAAACGGTATCGCCCGCTCCATCCGGAAGCCCGATATCCAGTGTGGATGGCGGTTTCTTAAACGGATAATTTTTTGCACCGTGGATCGAAAATGTAAATACTTCCTCGTTGTTCCGAAATATTGAAGCAGTTCCGTTTCCCTGGTGAACATCACAATCAATAACCAAAATATTGCGTGCCCACATGCTTTGTCGTAACACGTTGATAGCCACGGCAACATCGTTGAACACGCAAAACCCCTCCCCGTAACCGGGCATTGCATGGTGAGTTCCTCCGGCCAGGTTTCCTGCAATACCATCCTGCAGGGCCATCAAAGCTGCATTTATGGTACCCTGTACAGCCAGCCTGGAGCGCACGGCCAGCCCCCCGGACCATGGTAAGCCCAGCCGCCGGACCTCCTGTTTATCCAACTGACCAGACATTACTCCGTCCGAATATTCGGTTGAGTGGACGGTAAGCAAGTTGGTCATATCGACCATGCGTGGTTCAACAATCTCATTGTCACTTATAATCTCAAATTCCCGCAGGTATTTGTAAAGACCTCGAAACTTACCCATTGGGAAGATGTGATCTTCCGGCAGTGGTGCTTGATATCCCGGTGAATAACTAACTCTCATATTCTAATCAGCTAACTGGATGAGTCCCATCATTCGGCCCGTATCGCCTTTGTCCCTGCGGTAGGAATAGAACGATTCATCATCACCATATGTGCATCCTTCTGCAACCTCTATGTTCTCATCAGACAGATCATGCTCGGTCAGTTGATACTTTAAGAATCCCTTTAGATCGACGTGTGGTTTTTGATAGGATTCACGATCCACAAAGATATCCGGGAACTGTTCTGCCACTTCCTCCCCTACTTCAAAATATTTTTGAGAAATGCAGGGACTAATCCAGGCTTTGATATTTGAAGGATTACTGCCCTCATCCTTCATTACCTGAAGTCCGTTGGAAATGATATTGCCCACTGCCCCGCGCCATCCCGCATGCAGTGCCGCTACGATGTTCATAACCGGATCAGCAAGTAAAACTGCTGCACAATCAGCCACCTGGATGCCAACCGTAAGTCCCGGCACTTGTGTGACTAATCCATCCGTATTGGGATAGATACCACCGCTCGTAATCTCTTTAACATGGGTTCCATGAACCTGGTCGGCGAAAGCGGTCCAGTCGGGTTCTACCTCGAGTGATTTGAAAAGTAAATCGCGATTAGCAACCACCTGTTTTCTCTTACTGTCAGTATTAAAACCCAGGTTCAGTCCGGGAATTGCCCCTGAGCTATTCACTTTGTCAGAATTCTTAAGTGTAAACCAAGCTTTTATCCCCGTTTCTTCATTTAAGATGGTGGGTCGGATGAGATCCAAATCACTTGTGTAAGTACTCATGAAGTTGTTGTTTAATCTTTTCTATCGGAAATGGTTTTCCCGTCCACATTCTAAACGATTCACTTCCCTGGTACACCAACATGTCGAGACCTCCGATCGTTGTGTCGGCCCCGGCCTGTCGGGCTTGTTGAAGGAACCGTGTTTCTTTGGGTTTATACACGATGTCATAACATATTTTACCTGACAGAAATTCTATTTCACTATCGCGCACCGATGAAGTCTCGATATTGGGATCCATCCCCAGCGGTGTGGTATTCACAATGAGACTGGCCTCCTCGCTATATGCCGTCCATTCTCCATATCCCTTCACCTGAACACTGGAGTATTTGTCGAAAGCCTGACACTGAGCTGGTTTGCGAGAAATCAATATTAGCTCTTCCAAACCGATCTCCAGGAGTGCAGCAACTACCGCCTTGGAGGCCCCGCCCGTACCAAAGATAACAGCCCGCGTACCTGCCAGCTCATCCTCCGCCCATTCCAGCGGCTTCAGAAATCCGTATATATCGGTGTTGGTTCCCACCAGTTTATGATCACGTTTAAGTATCGTATTTATAGCCCCGATCTCCCTGGCAATCGGCTCTACATCATCCACATAATCCAGTAACATCTCTTTATAAGGCACCGTTATATTAGTCCCCAGAAAGGTATCCCGGTTAAAATGTGCAGCGATACCGGAAAATTCTTCAGGTTTAAGATCTATAGCAAAATACCGCAGGTTCATGTTGTAGTAATCAGCGGCCGTATTATGCATCAAGGGAGAAAAGCTTTGGGCTACAGGATGTCCCAAAAGCGTCAGGTGGGGACGTTCCACAAACTTAGAATTCTTGAATTCAGTAAATCTCAAACTCTTCCTGGTTTCTTTAAATAAAAAATGCGTGCCGTTAAAGCACGCATTTTTTTATAATATGTCAA
>JBEPXS010000180.1:0-7170 GCA_041641755.1 Balneolaceae bacterium | reverse complement strand
GAATAATTAGTCCGGCAGGGGCCAAAGCGTTATCTGTAAACTTGAGTACCTCTTTGCCGGTGAATCCTTTTCGATAGCCCAGGAAGTAAGCAGCTATAAGGGCTGCTATCGTAAGAGCACTAAAGGGGTGACCGATGAACTGGAGCAGATTTACGACAAAATTAGCCTGTATCACTTTGTCTTCCACCAATAGATCCAGTACGGTAGACATTACAATTAAAATCAGTGGAAGGGTTATGACGAGAATGATTACGAGGAAATCACTGCGATCGGTTTTGGCAGCCTGTTCTTCAGCCGTTTCGCTAAACTCCGGTGGATCGACATGTATTTTATTTCCGATATAGTTACCGAACACGGGTCCTGCAAGAATAGCTGCGGGAATACCGGTAACAACGCCCAGCATGATTACCCAGCCGAGTGAAACATCCAGAATTTCGGCAACAGCTATTGGACCGGGAGTGGGTGGAATGAAAGCGTGAGTTACCCCCATACCTGCCAGCAGGGGAATAGCGTAAAACAGAGTCGATTTTTTTGATTTTCTGGCCAGGGCATATACTATGGGAACCAGGATAATAAAGCCCACATCAAGAAATACGGGAATAGATATTATAAAACCGGTTAGTGTTAATCCCCAGGAAGTCCGTTCGGTACCAAACGTGTTGACAATCGTACGTGCCAACGTTTCGGCACCACCGGAAACCTCCAGAAGTTTGCCCAAAATAGAGCCCAAACCTACGATAACGGCAATAAAACCAAGAATGCTGCCCATACCTTCCTCAATACTGGTTAGAACCTCCTGGAAACCCATTCCTGCACCAAGCCCCACAAAAGCACTGGCCAGGAGAAGTGAGATAAAGGCGTGAATCTTTAATCGGGTCACCATCACCAATAATAATAGAATGGAACAGAGTGTGATTAGCAGCAGATAAATCGTATGGTCCATAATTTTAAATTGTTAGTTGTTTTGTTGAATTATTTTCAGATGTCCCTGCATAACCAGTTCATCTGTGTTGGTTACAGAAGTCGGATTGAATCCCAGATAGCGCAGGGCGATATCATAACGGGAAATTAATGGGCCGCTGCCGATAATAAATATATCACGGTTCGAAAAGTTGGATAGAGCAGCTAATTCCGTACCAATGATCAGGCCGCTCAGCAGATCATAATTACTCTGGGAGTCTAAATCCAAAAGTAGATCATTGATTCGGACTTTGAATGCAGAATGTAACAGATCATTTTTTTGGGCCAACTCACATCCTTCCCGGAAGGTATCGGTATGCAGTGGTTGTTCTGAAGCAGCCACCGAATCGGCCAAGATGCTTTGGGTGGCTAAAAGTTCAAACAATTCGCCGGTCATATAGGTTTTAAAATTAACAACCCGGTGTTGCTCAATAAATGCATGTTTACAATGCGTGCCGGGCATTATGCAGATACCCTTCTCCTTCTCCAATTGATGATGGACCGCCAGACCTATCAATTGGATTTCTTCTCCACGCATAATGTCGTCTGTAGCCTGTATACCGGAAAGCAATAGTATATCGTTGGGAAATTCTTTGGATGAGGAGATCAACCTGGAGGGTAGCGCTGGATTTTGTAAAGAAAGTGGAACCGATGCATAAGGCAACTCAGTGATTCCAATGCTGGAGGAAGCCATTCCCGAAATAGCGACTGGTGTCTCTTCTAATGATAAGCTTACCTTGTTTTCCAGATCTTGTATCTGGATTTTAAGATAGTTTAAAAAATTGGATTCCCGGCTCCCTGGATTACCACCTTGAGACCACCGGGTAAAGAGTGGTTTTATTCCTCCATCAGTAGAAATCTGATTAACAATTTGGCTGGAATGGCGTTCCACTAAGGAAAGTCTGAAGGATGAGGTGCCCCAATCGCAGCTTAACAGATAATCACTTTTTTCAAAAATCGCTTCCATGAAAAAGGAATCACCATTTATGAATTACGGTTGTGCATGTCTTTCCGTTCATGGAGATCCCGAAAGCAATTAGCAGACATAGATTAACCCGTTGTTTTACATTCATTATAAGTAGATTATATCCCCTGTTCCCGTTTTAATTATCCGGTTCTCTATCTATTAAGTATTAGCGGGAGTTGCAAATATTTTTATTACATGTTCCTAATTTAATTTTCAAATAAAGAACGAAGCTCATCCCGCACAATTTTTCCTGTCCGGGTTGTGGGCAGCTCATCAACCTGAATAATCTGTTTGGGAATTTTAAAAGAGGTTAATCGTTCAGCAAGTTTATCCCTGACTTCCTTTTGATCGATCCTGTTTTTCTCCCTGGAGACTACCGCTGCCACTACACGCTCGCCCCATTCTTTATCGGGAACTCCAAGCACCGCAGCAGACTGAATATATTCAATACGTTCGAGTTCTTTTTCGATCTCGAATGGTGAGACATTTTCTCCCCCCGTAATAATGAGATCGGATCTGCGAGACTCTATAAAGAGGTGTCGATTTATATTTAAATGACCATAATCACCCGTGTTGAACCAACCTTCTTCGTCAAATATCTGATCATTGAGGTTTGCCTCCCAGTAACCGTCGAATACTTGAGGTCCTTTTAGCCAGATCGTTCCGGAGGTGTTTGTTCCTACAGGCTTGCCGGAATCGTCCCGGATCTCAATATTATTGGGTTGAAAAATGTTTCCCACACTTTTCATCGGTATATATCTGCCACTCGGTTTAAGAAAAGGATTTGCAGCAATTTGAGCACAGGTTTCTGTCATCCCATAGCTTGAAACAACGGGAATTCCCTTTTGTACTGCTTTCTTAAGCAGGGAAGAGGTAGTCGGTCCACCACCCAGCAGTATTGCTTTAAAATCTTTATGGGTCTGGAATGCCGGTATCTCTATCAATCTCTTGAGCATGGTGGGAACCAGCGATGCGGCTTGAAATAACTTGTTCTCCGATAGAAAAGTGGTCACCATCTCTTGATCAAAATTGTTCATGCGATAGATACCCGATCCGTAAAGCAGAGAACGCAGAACAATAGAGATGCCGGCAATATGATTTAAAGGTAAGCAGAGAAGCCAAAAATGATTAGGTTCAGGTCGGAAATTATCAGCTGAGGTTGAAGCTGCGAATAACATCTGGCGCCGTTTTAAGGGAACGATTTTAGGTGTAGCAGACGTGCCGGAGGTGAAAAAGTATCCGAATACCTGATCAGGATCAGTTTTAGGTTTGAACTCTTTACTCGAAACCGGACTTAACTTTCCCTGGTTTAACGCTTTTTGAAGATTCAGGTTTTTGAAACTGATAGCCCTTTCTGTCCTGACCTTGCTATTAAATTGCTCTTCAATAATCAGGGTTCCCAGGTCAAGTCTGTCAATTTTATTCTGAAGTTCATGTTCCGGGGCTTGTGGATTTAAACAACAAAATGGAATTCCAAGCATCCAGCAAGAAGCTATGGCCATGATTAATTCGTCGCTGGAATTAGCGATGAACCCGATTGGTTTTGCAAGGTCTGCTTCAGATTGAATCAGATGACGCAATAAGAATGATTTGTAGCGATCCAGATCCTTAAATGTTTGCAGTCCTTTCTTCGAAGCCAGAAACAGATCTCTGGAGTTTGGAGCAGAAAACGAAGGTATGGAAAAATTGACTGGAGCCACGTTAGAGTTCTATTTGTTCAATTGTAGCATTCGGCGCATTAAAGTTAATATTGTGATCCAGCTCTGACTCGACGGACAGATCGTAATATCCTTTTTTGAGATATTTTTTGTCTTCCCAAACATCCGTTTTAAAATAATCGCCGGTGGCTAGCCCATGAGCATGGTTATCGGATCCGAGTCCACTGGCAAGTGCTGCCGTCATACCTCGGCCAACCGCACTTTCCAAAGCGGTGGTGAAGATAATCGAATAACCGAGTTCGATGGCTTCTTGACATATCTCAAGATGCTTGTGAATTCCACCCAGAATCATCGGTTTGATTATTAAAATATCAGCGCATTTTCTTTCTATCCAGTGGGATAGCTGCCTTACCTGGTACAGGCTTTCATCCAGGGCAATCGGAATCGGGGAGGCCTTTCTCAGTTTTGATAGTACTTGAGATCCGGATTGGGCAATCGGTTCTTCACAATACTCCAGCTCAAACGGGGCTAGTTGATTCAGGTTCGAGACGGCCTCATCGTAACTCCAGCTCTTATTGGCATCAACGCGTAACTTTAGGCTCGGATACTGTTTCCGCAGCATCTCAATACTTTGTTTTTCCCGGATAAAGTCGGCCCCTATTTTTAGCTTAAACGTTCGGAATCCTTTTTTCCATAACTGTTCGGCTTTTCTGAGTGTTTTATCCTGATCGGCAAGCGTTAAAGTGGCATTTACTTCAATACGGGATTTAGGCTTTTCGAACAGGATTTTTTGACTGGAAGTTTGCTGTTCCCTGGCACGAAAATCAGTTAATAAAGTATCGATAGCAAAAACAAGTGAGTCAGGCATAGAGGAAGCCGAATGATTCGATAAGTAATCCCCTTCGTTTATTTTCTTTTCAATCTGAAACCGGAGGTCATCTTTATGTTGATTTATATATTTAAGTATGTCTTCAAGGGTTTCTTTAGAAAAGCCATGTAATGGTGCCGCTTCCCCATATGCCTCAATCTTATCATTATTCAATACCAGCAAAACACCCTCTCGTTTAGCATACGAATGTGATGCACTAACAAAATTACATGTTAAAGGGAAGCGATATTTAAACAGTTTGAGTTCCATTTTTACCCTAAGATAATACCAATACCGAGAAGAAGCCCAAACAATGCCATAAATTGAGCTGTCCGTTCAAGTGTTTTATTGAGTTTTCGCTTGTCTGTTTCTGTCCATATTTGATTAAGTAAAACGAGAGCAATCGGAATAGTAAGTATGGGAAGGATGACCGGCCAACTGTAGCTAAATCTCAGGAATAGATAGACCGGCATAGCGAACGAAAGTAGCAGCATAACCAGGTATTCATATCTCAGTGCGTCTTCTCCAAACAGTACACCGATTGTATTCTTCCCGGCGGGTCTGTCCTGCTCGACGTCCCGCAGATTGTTTACCACCAGTATATTTGTGGATAACGCCCCAATTGCCAAAGAGGACCAAAATGAGGCAGACGACCATTCCAGTGCATTCACGTAGTAAGTTCCCATAACAGCTACGATGCCAAAAAAAATAAATACGAAAAGATCACCGAGCCCATTATAACCCAATGGGAAGGGTCCACCAGTATACAAAATACCACAAATTAGCGACAGGACACCGATAAGCAGGATAATCCAGCCTGCGTGCCAGACCAGGTAAAGACCCAGTAAAAATGCCAGGCTCATAGTTGCAACGGTGGCGAATAGCATTTGACGATCTGTTACAAGTCCGGTAGCGGTAGCTCGTTCAAAGCCGATTCGGTGATCCGTGTCTGCCCCTTTTTTATAATCATAGTAATCGTTCGCAAAGTTTGTACCGATCTGGATCAGCAGGGCACAGGTTAAAGCCACAACGCTGGGCAACAAAGCAAAAACATCGTCATGGAATGCCAGCCCGGCGCCGACAAACACTGGTACAAATGCTGCAGGCAGTGTCTGTGGACGTGCCGCTTTGATCCAGATTCTTATCCTGTTGGTTTTCACAAGTGTAAATTAATAAGTGAATTAAGTTTGTTAGCCAGCCAAGACTAAATATGTGAGGATATTTCTAAAAGGATTATCTGCCGTTAGAAGGTGATAAGGACAGAATAAAAGTTGCAAATAGTATTAAAAAATTAGGCAATAGTCTTTGCATAGCATTAATCAGTAATGCAAAAAATAAAAAATAGTTAAATTTTTGTTGAAAAAGTTATTAAAAAGTTTTTTATTGGAATCGAATTTCAAGCGTATAGCAGAGCAGTCATAGTTGATTAAGATCAGTTTCGTTCATTTCACTGGATACCTTCAGATATAAAACTAACTGAATTTTGCTTAGAAGGTAAGTGGAAATAGACTGATTTTTAAATCTGCTTTACTAAAAAGAGTTAATACAGATAACATGCGCTTTTAATCGGTATGTTTAATTATAAACATAACAACTAAACACCAACTAATTACTGATACACACATGGCTTATTCTAAACTTGAATATATCTGGCTCGACGGTTATGAACCAACACAGACGTTAAGAAGTAAAACCCGGGTTGTACACGATTTTAGCGGAGATCTTGATGATGTACCGATCTGGTCATTTGATGGGAGCTCCACTGAGCAGGCTACCGGAGAATCATCAGACTGTCTGTTAAAACCGGTAGCTCTTTATCCAGATCCGGATGTCGATAAAGGATACCTGGTAATGACAGAGGTTCTAAATGCGGATGGGACGCCTCATGAAACAAATGGCCGGGCTCACATTGATGATGACGATGACGATTTTTGGTTCGGGTTTGAGCAAGAGTATTTCATGATAGATCCAGATACCGGTCTGCCTCTGGGCTTTCCTGAGGGAGGTTATCCTGCACCTCAAGGCCCATATTACTGTGGGGTGGGGGCAGATGCCGCGTTTGGCCGTGAACTTAAGGACGAACATCTTGATCTGTGTCTTGAAGCAGGCCTTAATGTTGAAGGTACGAATGCTGAGGTTGCAGCTGGCCAGTGGGAATTTCAGATCTTTGGTAAAGGTGCTGCCAAAGCCGGAGATGAAATCTGGGTAGGTCGCTACCTGATTGAGCGAACAGCTGAAAAATATGGAATTATCATTGATTGGCACCCGAAGCCGCTCGGTGATACTGACTGGAACGGTTCCGGAATGCATGCAAACTTCTCTAACGGAGCAATGCGTGATAAAGGTGGCAAAGAGCTGATGACCAAAGTCTGTGAGGAGTTTGGCAAGCACATCGAGGAGCATATCGCCGTTTATGGCGCTGATAATGACAAACGCCTGACAGGTAAGCACGAAACACAGGCAATCGACAAATTCAGCTATGGTGTTTCCGACCGCGGTGCTTCAATTCGTATTCCTATTCCTACTGTAGAAGACGGCTGGAAAGGACGTCTGGAAGACCGTCGCCCGGCATCCAACGCCGATCCGTATAAAGTTGCAGCGCGTATTATTAAAACAACCAATGCTGTAACCTAATAATAGCTTATTTATTTCATTACGAGCCCTGTGTCTCCCGGCATGGGGCTTTTTTTGTTAGCCTTGAAATTATGTTAGGGTAA
>JBEPXS010000179.1:0-7173 GCA_041641755.1 Balneolaceae bacterium | reverse complement strand
CTTTCACCAATAAGGCCAACTTAGATGAATTTATTGGGGCTGCTTATTTTTCTTCCCAGGTAAGTCCTACTGATAACTTCCAGATCAATGCCGGGGTTCGCTATGAATATGTGAGTCGTAAACTAATCTCCCTTGATGATACTAATATCGTTGATCAGCAAAAGGGTCGGATATTTCCCAGTTTATTTATCCAAAAAAGCTTTAACCAGGATAACAAAGTAAATTTGTCTTACAGCCGAAGAACCACGCGCCCAACCTTTTGGGACCTGGCACCATTTGTATTCTTCGTTGATCCAAAGACCTTTTTATCAGGTAATTCAAATCTAAAATCTGCCATAAGTGATGCAGTTAGCCTAGGCTACACCAGGAAACAATTCCTGATCACACTTGCCTATACGCACAGCAGCGATGAAATTGCACGATGGCAGCCAATATTAGATATCGAGACCAACGAACAAACATATAGTACTCAAAACTTGGATTACCTGGATACCTACTCCCTTACAACAAGTTTACCCTTGGATCCACTGGACTGGTGGGGTCTTCGGTTCAGTGCTACCGGCAGGTACCAATTTTACCGCTCTGCGCATCTGGCTGATAACTTTTCCGGAGAGGCAGCAGGATTTAATGCCAACATAGTAAACACCATCAATCTTCCGAATGACTTTTCATTTGAGGTATCCGGTTTTTATCTATCCAAGTCAGTATGGGGCATATCAAGATCTAGTCCACAGGGATCTTTGAACCTTGGCCTACAGAAGAAAATTGGTGACGGGCAGGGAACATTAAGACTAACAGCTACAGATATTTTAAATACAAATATCTTGCAAGGCAATAATAATATAGAAAGTGCCAATATTAATTCTTACTGGCGCTATAACTTTGATGCCAGGTCAGTTGCTGTTTCCTTCACATGGAACTTTGGCAGCAATGAATTCGAAGAAATTGAGGTAAATTCTGGTTCACAGGAAGAACAAAATAGGGTTGGAATTAATTAATAGAATAAATCGATTCCAAGATACTCAAATGTTAAACTTTTATTGTGAAAATCAAAAATATTGGCCATATGTTGGATAGAATTACCACTCGTAATTCTACATTTATTCAGCATTACAGCCATCTCAAACGCATACCGTTCAATATCACAAGCATGACCGACAGTTCATGAATGAGCATCCCTGCCGCCATATGTATCGATCCTATAAATACACCGGTAAGTAATGCCGCTACCGTCACCAGAGCAATAGCAACATTCTGGTGAATATTTCGCAATGTTAGTTTCGATATCCTCAGTGCCTCCGGAATATTCATCAGCTTATCCGACATCAGTGCAATATCGGCCGTTTCTATTGCGACATCGGTGCCGGCTGTTCCCATGGCAATGCCTATATCAGCGGTAGCCAACGCCGGGGCATCATTAATGCCGTCACCAATCATAGCTACTTTTCCCGATTCTTGTTGTATCTTTTGGATGATATCATTCTTTTGGTCAGGCAATATTCCCGCATGTATTTCTTCAATTCCCACCTCCCGACCGATTGCCTGGGCTACAGGCCGGGCATCCCCGGTGAGCATTGCGATGCGACTGATTCCGGTTTCCCGAAGCCGCTCAACCAACTCCGGAGCATCCGGACGTATTGGGTCGGATATCGCAATGCCTCCAACTACTCTGCTGTCACGTGCAATGAGTACCATTGTACGGTCCTTGCTGGTCAGCCTCTCTATTTGGCTGTAAATAGTTTGTCCAAAAGGAACTCCCTGCTGCTCTAAAAATTTTACGTTACCCACCAAAATCTGCTTCCCGGCATACGAGGCTTCTATACCCAAACCAGTATGGGATCTAAAATAATCGGGCTCGGGGAGATCCAATGATTTCGGCATTTCAGACAGGATGGCATCCGCCAACGGGTGCCCGGAATTGGACTCTGCTATTCCCGCCCAGTACAATAGCTCGTGTATCTCTTCAGGACTGTCCTGTATTTCAAGGTCAGAAGCAGATACCACCGTTGCCTCATCCAATGATTGTGGGGATTCAGTAATTCCTGCCTCGACCTCTTCTTTCTGAAGATAGATAATTTCTGTTACTTTTGGCTTTCCCCGGGTGAGGGTACCGGTCTTATCCAACGCTACGGCCGATACCTTCCCGGCATTTTCCAGGTACTCTCCACCTTTTATCAGAATACCTTTCTTGGCCGCATTGCCTATGCCCGAAATGATCGATATCGGGGTTGAAATTACGAGCGCACCGGGACAGCCAATCACAAGGAGCGTGAGAGCAAGTTCCAGGTCCCAGGTAAACAGGTATGAAACGATACTTAATCCTACAATACCGGGTGTATACCACCGAGAAAATCGCTCAATGAAACGCTGGGTAGGGGCCTTCTCCTCCTGGGCTTCTTCGACGCGCCGAATGATTTTAGCCAGGGTTGTGTCACCTCCGGCTTTGGTTGACCGTACCTGAATACTTCCATTTTGATTCATGGTGCCTGCAAACACTTCCGACTCGGGCTGCTTTTCGGCCGGAATGGGTTCCCCGGTTATGGCACTTTCGTCGACTGCTGTTTTACCGGATTCCACAATACCATCCACCGGAATTTTTGATCCGGGCCTGACCAGCACCCGCATTCCTTCTTTGACTTCCCGGGCTGGGATATCCCGCCGGCTTCCATTCTCCAGCACCGTTGCCGTATCGGGTGCCATATTGATAAGATCCCGCAGGGTGTTCCGCGTCTTGCTCATCGTTCGCGCTTCAAGCCAACCGCCAAGCAGGAACAGGAACGTTACGGCCGCAGCTTCCCAGTATACCTCAATGGCAAGTCCACCGATTGCGGCAATGGTCACCAGCAACTCAATATTGGTATGACGATTAGTAAGTCCCCGCCATGCCCGCCGGGCGATTTCAGATCCGGCAACCAGCGCGGCCCCAATCATCAACGTATTAAATAGCACGGCAGAATCCCAAAAGAAATCAACGGCCCACCCGCCGGTGATGAGCGAGCCGCTGATTACCAACAGCACTTTTTTACGTTTTGAATGATTGGCTAAGTTGCGCAATAGTTTTTTCAGTGATTCCATCATTCCGGGAACTAAAATTGAGAGATTCTCGCTTCGTATCCCGAGTGACCGACGATTTCAACCAGTTTATCTTCGGAAACAGTCTCTGGATCATGCTCTACCTCAATGCGTCCGGTATTAAAATGAACCTTCGCTTGGGATACGCCCTCCGTCTGATTCAGATTGGACTCAATATTATCTACGCATGTAGGACAGCTCAATTCATCGCTTCGTAAAATAGTCTTCATAATAAATTCCTCACTAAATCAATTTAAATTGATGGTTTCCTATTAATTATCGCCAACGCCGTGGGCCGGACCTGCCTGAATTTTCTGGTACAAGCTGTGGACATACACGATGTATTTCACATAGGCATCTACCCATTGGCGGCCGGTTTCCACACTTTGATGCTGTTTATCTTTCGCTTTCATAGCATGCTGATAAAGCTCCTCTGTTTTTTGCTGGATTTCTTTAGCTAACAGATCGGTAACCGGTGACAAATTGCCGGATTCCAGGGCTTGCTCAGCAGTTTGGATGTCTTCGGAACTTGGTTGAGCCGGTTTTAGTCCGGTATAGGGCATCCCTTCCGCTTCGCGGTGCAGTCGTACGGTTGTCTCCATAAAATACCGCTCAGCAAGTTTCCGGGACTCTTCTCCGCTGTTATGGACTTTAAGACTCCGTTTAAACTTGGTTTTAAGTTCCTCGGCCTGCTGCTCTCCGACCCAGATCAAAACCTTGGAAACATCGCCTGTTTCCAACGCCTGTATAGCTGCCACAGCAACCGGACCATTGACGCGGTCGCAATGCGCCTGGCTGTTGAATGATAATCCCAGGACCAACAGGAGCGTTAACATTGATGTGAATATCGTTTTGGTTTGTGAGACTAAATATTTCATAATAAACACCTTTTGAATTTTTGTGCTTTCTGATTCATCCAAAAGGTAACAGGCGGGTAACAGCACTAAAATGAGCTGGATCAATTTAGTGCCGATAATTTTGGAAAGAGCAGTTCTTGGTTAAAAGATGGGAACCAATTGGGAGCATTTCACGATTCAGCTGAAATCCGCAGTAATTCCGGTTTGTTTTTGATCGCTACCCACTGGCGGCCAGACGTGATCAGATCATCGTCCTGGAACCGGCTCATAACCCTGCTGGTAGTTTCGGTAGATGTGCCGGCCATGTCAGCGAGATCTTTGCGGGAAAGAGGAAGTTGAATCAGCAGACCACGCCGATTTTCTTCGCCGAACTTGTTGCCTAAAGTAACAAGAATATGAGCTATACGCTTTGTTACCGGTAACGTAGAAAGATGCTGGATTCGCTGGCGGGATTCATTGAGCCGCTCGGTCGTGATATCCAACACCGACATCGCAACAGTGGGATACTGGTTTATGACTCCCCGAAAATCATGAAGTCTGATCGATAGGATACAAGCATCGGTCTGGGTTTCTGCCGTTTCGTTATAGACATCCTTGCTGCCGGCCGTGGGATTTCCAAAAAAATCGCCCGGCTGCAGCATATCCAGCAGTACGCTTTCTCCCTTCAGGGTGTGAGAAATCAACTTCACATTTCCCGCTACCACCACCCGCAACATCGTTGACAGATCGCCCTGCCGGTAAATGGTTTCCCCATTAGAGAAGTGGTGAGCCGTAAATTTATTATTCACTTGGCGGAGCTGCTCTTCAGACAAGTCTTGAAAAAACGGCACCATCCCGAGCTTCTCCAGGCGCAGATCAACGCTACAGTGATGCCCTTCTAAAGATAGACTGCTAAGTGGGGTTTCTCTTTTCTGTGACATAGATAAACATCGTTAACCTAAAATACTTTGGTTTCTAACTTGTTTTCTGTTTTTGAGGCAGCAGTAAATCTTCAAGGAAAAAGGCGGACAGCTCGGATCGTCCCGAAAGCCCCGATTTGGAATAGATGGCATTCGTCTGGCTTCGCACGGTTTGCACGCTTGTACCTCTAACCTCTGCAATTTCCTTGTTGCTTAATCCTTTCAACAGTAAAAAGGAAACCTCTTTTTCAGCCTCCGTCAAGCCCCAACGATCGAGCTGGTTTTCTATCTCTACGCTCAGTCCCTTCACATATTTTTTGGATACCTGTTTCCATTTTTGAGCCTCCGCTTGAAGGTCCTTCGAAAACTGTTGCTCTCTGGCCAACGAGTGTTGCAGCCTAAAGCGACCACGGACCAGATAAAAAACTCCTGCCAGAGCAACAAATCCCACGATAGCTTCAATTGAAATATGCCAAACTGCCACTCCTTCAAAATAGTCATTATAGATATCTATAGATGCCAGAACGGCTATCACAAAAAGGATAGCGGCAATGATCCATCGTTCATTGTTATTCATTTGTTTAACGCTTAATCGTCATCATTCTCTTTTTCATGGGCTTCTCTTTCAAGGGTAGCCCCCGACTCGTGTTCCTCTTCACCGAGGACCAACTCCTGACCAAAAAAATCCAGTGTTTGGTTCGTACCATTGTACTGTGAATATAAGTAGCCCGTCCAAGTTAATGTAAGAATTAAAAATAGCATACCGGCAAACCGTTTGCTATTTGTAATACCCGTTTTTTCTGGCAATGCTTTCTTTTTACCGTTGAACATACTCGACCACAACGAATCCCGGTGCTTAACATGATGGAATATAATACCACCGACATGGGCGATAACCGTAATCAAAAATATGTTCGCCAGCAGTTCATGCGTCTCTTCATAAAAGTCGCTTTCACCGCCACCCGTCATCATTACTCCCGTGATAGCTAAGCCTGCAGCGCAAATAAACATAATAACTGCTGCATAGCTGGAGGCGGGATTGTGTCCCAGGTATCTTTTGGTTTTTGCAACAACGGCATCTTTTAGATATCTGATGAGTTCGGCCGGATTCATCTTAAATGATGTAAAACGGGCATAGGTAGTCCCGACCAATCCCCAAATAACTCTCAAGACCAACATGAATCCGATTGTCAGTCCCGCCATCATGTGAAGGGTAAAAAGCGGATTTTCGTCATCTACTATTTCGACAATGAGATAAGCTCCCAAAAAGAGGAAGGCGAGAAGCCAGTGGAAAATTCGTGTCGGCCAGTCATAAACTGTGGTCTTGTTATGCTCTTTCATAGCTGTACTCCATTAATTAATGGTTAACAGCTCCAATATTTCAAATTGCCGTTAATTGCGCATCAAACAAATGATGTATAGGAGCAGCTTTCATGAGTACTTTCTTTTTTAAACCAGTTTTCCATGAGAATATCTGGTCAGATAATCTGCCTGGATGGTCAATTGCAATTTCAAGATATATCTTCATAGATTTGAAAAGGGACTACGCAAATTCGTGTTCACAGACAGTACCTTATGGTAGAATGTTGACCAAATAATTGCCGGGAAAGCCTTTAAAAGTTAAGGAAAGCAATATTGTATCCCCACCAGGACTCGAACCTGGATTTAGGGCTTAGGAGGCCCTCGTTCTGTCCAGTTGAACTATGGGGACAAATGGCTCATCAACAGAAAGAACGATAAGCAACCCCGCCCCAAAAATTCAAGTCCTTTCTGCCGGACGTGCAATTCTCCCAAATTTATCTATTTTACCTCAGGTGCTTGGTATATAGACCATGGTAAATCTTAAATTGTATTATTAACCGTTAGGCGAAAAGAATATGACTTCATCAAACTTAAAAGTAACACTGCATAAGATACCCCGAAATATAATTATGGTACTGGTAACCACAGGATTGCTCACGGCAGCATGTGGCAAACAGAAGAATTCGTCCGAAGCCAGCGGGCAGTCCGCAGCGGCCGACACCGGCGACGTACAGGTATTTCACTCCGCTGTCACCGATCTGATTGATTCAGGTGCCACACTGAATGAATTGGGCAGGGGATACGCCTGGAGCGAGGGTCCGGTGTGGGTGGAAGAGCATGGGTTCCTGCTGTTCTCCGATATTCCGAATAACGTAATCCACAAGTGGGCGCCGGGCGACAGTGTCACCCAATACCTGAAGCCGGCCGGTTATACCGGTGAGGAGCCGCGCGGCGGGGAGCTGGGCTCCAACGGTCTCTATATCAGCAACGAGGGTGAGCTGCTGCTGTGCCATCACGGAGACCGCCGCATTGCCCGCATGGAC
>JBEPXS010000178.1:0-7198 GCA_041641755.1 Balneolaceae bacterium | reverse complement strand
CTACACCTGTTCCCACACTGGAACTGGCAGGAGGGAGATACCGTGGATGTTTGGGCCTACTCAAGTACTGAGGAAGTAGAACTCTATCTGAATGGAAAAACACTGGGACGAAAGAAAAAGCCCGGTGGTAAGTTTCATCTGATGTGGAGGGTCCCTTACCAGCCTGGTACGATCAGGGCTGTAGCATATGAAAACGGCCAGCCAGGTATGGAGAAAGAAGTCCACACTGCTGGAAAACCTGCTCAAATTATTCTTACTGCCGACCGTAATAAAATAACAGCTGATGGACGGGACCTGTCTTTTGTGAATGTTAAAATTGTAGATAAAGATGGTACGTTGGTCCCACGGGCCGCTAACCGGATTCAGTTTGAAATTAAGGGCAAAGGTTTTATAGTTGGAGTGGATAATGGTAATCCGGTCAGTCATGAGCCCTTTAAGGCTACATACAGGAAGGCATTCAATGGTCTGTGTCAGGCTATTATTCAATCAAGTCGGGAGACAGGTACAATTACAATTATAGCCAGATCTGAAGGGTTGAATTCTGATAAACTGGTTATAAAAACCGTTACTGACAAAACAAAAAAGCAACTAAACAGATAACAAAAGGGACACCTAATGATGAATAAATCACTATTACATTTTAAATGGATTACACTAGCTCTGTTATTTGTAGGGATAGCTTCTTCTTATGCAACGGCCCAGGATGAATTAGCTGACAAGGAAATTTTGGAGCTCTATGAAGGGCTAAGAGTGGCTGATGTATCGGACGGGATGGATATGGTTGGGCTCCCTGATGCAGGCCTGTTGGATCAAAAAATTGAGGCTTTATGGAAAGATATCGAAGATCTTTCGCACATAGCCCGGGGTATTGCTGTTACGGCTCGGTATGTACCGACGAACAAGGTGGTGAAGAACCCAATGTCAAAAGAAGAATTCCAGGAATGGGAGGGGGACTGGTACACCAATATTTCTCCCGAACCATTTGTGGATTCCCTGAAGGAGGGGTCAATCCTTGTTATTGATGCCCGCGGTGATGGCGATACCGGTACTATGGGTTCGTATAATGGATTGCTTTGGAAAAGCCTCGGAACGCGTGCAGTTATCTCCAATGGTGCAGTTAGAGATACCGATGAGATCATCAAACAGGAGATTCCGGTGTATCTTGATCATGCCAATCGTGGGCGTGGTATCCGTCCGGGTCGAAACGAAATCGAATCCGTAAACGAGCCGGTTGTCGTGGGTGGGGTACTCATATATCCGGGAGATGTAGTTGTAGCCGACGGTGATGGTGTTATTGTGGTACCTCGAAAACACGCCCGGCAGGTAGCAGAATATGCTCGTGAGATTTTAAAAAGTGACAAGCAAGGGCGGAGAGATCTATACAAAAAACTAGGCATCCCATTAGACCAGACGGTAAAGCCTGATGAGGGTCAATAGAAACCAAATCTTTTACCCAGAGTCCTGTTCAGACTGTGTGATTTCTGAGCAGGAATCTCTGTGTTCAACTTACTCTAAGAATCAGTTTTAATTTAAAAGTAAACATCAAAATCGGTAATAGAAGATACCGTAGTAAATGCATCGATAAATAACAGACTTTCAATCCCGACTAATCAAAACCATCCCAGAACCATGTACGAAAAACAAAAGCTGCATTCCTATTTACGATTTCCCCTATTTCTTTTTGTAATTATTTGTTGGCAAAGTGCTTTTACTGCAAAGGCACAAATTGAGAAGAAGCCCCAGTTGCTGAATGATATCGTTGACATCAGTGATGATTTTTGGGATTTCAGTAATATCTATTATCTGGCTGACAGTCTTGCCGGCTTTAATCCGGAAAATGGTGAAGGTCAGATTAAGTGGAGGACCAATCACTATCAGACCCGTATGGCGTTTAACAATATGCTGATGGGACTGAGTGAGATGGAGCAGAACATATTTCCCGGAATTGAATATCCGGCCAACCCAACTCACTCTTTTTCGGTAGAATTTGTTACCGACAGGACCGTCAGAATACGTATTCAAACCGGCAAGGTGGGAGCGGAAGAAGGAGATCGTAATTCGCTCATGCTTGTTAACAAACCTCCATACAACAGCGATATCTGGGAGATTTCAACGAATGACGACGGGTATACCTATAAAAGTGAGTATGGTTCTGTCACAATAAAAAAATATCCGTGGCACATTGAGTTCAGGGATGAAAACGGGAAGTTGCTAACCAAGACCAATCACCGTTCAGATAATAATAAGACTCTGCACCCGGTGGTACCGTTTAATTATGTACGGCGTTCCTCCGATTATTCACACAGTGTGGGGGCGGTATTTGAGCTGTCGCCCGGGGAAAAGATTTTCGGCACTGGTGAATCCTTTACCGGCTTTGACAAACGGGGACAACGGATTCCACTTTGGCTGAACGACCCCAACGGCGTGCAGAGCCAGGGGATGTACAAACCGATACCATTTTTCATGAGCAGCCGGGGATATGGAATGTTTGTGCATTCTTCCACCCCGATGACGTTTGATTTTGGACACGAATTCAATGGCACCACCAACCTGATGATAGGAGAGGATGAGCTCGATCTGTTTGTCTTTCTGGGTGAACCCAAAGAGATCCTGGATGAATATACTATGCTTACCGGCAAGGCACCTATGCCTCCGTTGTGGTCGTTTGGCTTTTGGCAGAGCAGAATTACCTACTTCTCTGAAGAGCAGGTGCGGGATGTCGCCTCAAAGCTTAGAAAACATAAGATTCCGAGCGATGTGATCCACCTTGATACCGGATGGTTCGAAACTGACTGGCGCAGCGATTTTCAATTTGCAAGCTCACGCTTCAGTGATCCGGTCGATATGATTTCGGATCTTGAAGAGGATGGATTTCATATCTCTTTGTGGCAACTTCCCTACTTCGTTCCGAAAAATCGGCTTTTCCCTGAGATTGTTGAAAAGGGATATGCCGTAACTGACGGGAAAGGAGATATTCCATTTGAGGATGCAATCATTGATTTTTCTAATCCTGATGCCGTTGATTGGTACCAGGATAAGATAGCCGGCCTGCTGGAATTGGGAGTGGGAGCCATCAAGGTTGATTTTGGAGAAGCGGCCCCACTAAACGGGCTTTATGATTCAGGACGTACCGGGTTTTATGAGCATAATCTCTACCCGCTGCGTTACAACAAGGCATTGGCCGAGGTGACCAAAGAAGTTACCGGAGAAAATATTATCTGGGCGCGCAGTACGTGGGCAGGTAGTCAGCGTTATCCCGTACACTGGGGTGGTGATGCAGCAAATACCAACACCGGTATGGCCGCCAGTCTTCGCGGTGGACTTTCACTCGGACTCTCCGGTTTTACATTCTGGAGTCACGATATCGGTGGATTCACCTCTACCACGCCTGAAGAACTCTATCGCCGGTGGACTCCCTTTGGTGCACTAACTTCACACACGCGTTCGCATGGAAATCCCCCCAAGGAACCATGGGAGTACGGGGAGGACTTTATGAAGCTCTTCCGGAGTACAATGGAGATGCGGTACCGCCTGATGCCATATATCTATGCGCAGGCCAGGGAATCGAGCGAGAAGGGGCTTCCGATGCTACGTGCATTGTTTGTTGAGTATCCCAATGATCCCGGATCGTGGGGAGTTGACGACCAATACTTGTTCGGTTCCGATATATTGGTGGCGCCGCTTTTCCACGATAATGCCACCAGCCGGGATGTCTATCTGCCACCGGGTGAGTGGATTGACTACCAGACCGGCGACGTTTTCGAAGGCGGATGGCATCATATTGAAGCTGGCGAACTGCCTGTAGTGATGCTGGTTAAAGCGGGCACGGTGCTCCCACATATCGCACTTGCCCAGACCACCAAAATTATGGACTGGTCGAAACTACAACTGGTAGTATATTCAACCGATCAGGATCAAGCCAGCGGTAAAGTTTGTCTTCCGGAAAACAATCAGCTTTATGAAGTAACCATCAACTCGGCAGACGGAGAGTTGAGCCTGGAAGAAGATCCCCTTGATGGAAAAGTGGACTGGAGCATCACCAGTTATAGCGATTTTTAGGTTTTAGTTCCCGGTTATTATAATTTAACCGGGCATTATTTACTTTAATTGTAACCCATTTAGGGGTTGAAAACCTTACCGCCCACCGATGAATCGATGGGCTATGTTCTTTCAGCCTGCTTAAGCAGGCGATAGGTAATCAGCCTGATGATTCCATCGTCAGGCGGTTTGAAGAACGCGCCTATACGGCTATTAAGGTTACTTTTTAACCCCTAAACGCGTTAATTGTAATATAATAAGCTGTTATCATTATGGTCGACTATCGAAAAGTATCTCATTACTTTTTTTCTGTAATATTTTTACTCTCCCTTTGTAGCGTGTGTCAAGGTCAGGATAATAATCAGAAAGCCAGTAGCACTAAATCGCTTTCAGAGTCCTACCAGGATCAGTTCAAAATTGGGGTAGCTCTCAATCGGTTTCAGATATCCGGCAAGATACCGGATGCTACACCTCTGGTTAAAAAGCACTTCAACTCAATAACCCCGGAGAATCTACTGAAGTGGGAGTCGATACACCCCCAACCCGAAGAATATAATTTTGGTCCGGCAGATAGTTACGTCAAATTTGGGGAGGAAAACGATATGTTCATCGTAGGCCACACACTGGTATGGCACTCCCAGGTTCCCGACTGGGTTTTTGAAGACGGGAAAGGTGAACCGCTGGATCGCGAGGCATTGCTTCAAAGAATGAAGGATCACATCATAAAGGTAGCTGGTCGGTATAAAGGACGTATAGATGGCTGGGATGTGGTTAACGAGGCCGTATTGGATGAAGGAGGTATGCGCAAATCGAAGTGGTACAAGCAGGTGGGTGAAGATTTTGTGGAGAAGGCCTTTCAGTATGCCCATGAAGCTGCTCCTGAAGCCGAACTCTATTATAATGATTATAACCTCTGGATGCCTGCTAAGCGTAAGGCCGCAATTAAGCTTGTAAAGCGACTCCAGTCCAAAGATATCCCTATCCATGGAATTGGTATGCAGGCACATCTGGGTATAGATGATCCCCCGATTGAGATGGTAGAGAAGAGCATTCAGGCATTCTCGGAACTCGGTATACAGGTGATGATTACCGAACTTGATATTGATGTGTTGCCCCGGGAGAACGAACTGGGAGCTGATGTGAATACCGACGGTGGCGAGCTCGATCCTGCCCTTAACCCCTACCAGGAAAGGCTGCCCGACTCCATGCAACAAAAACTGGCAGACCGGTATGTGGCATTATTTGACTTGTTTAGCAAATACCAGGATAAAATCGGTCGTGTGACGTTCTGGGGATTAAATGATGGCCAGTCGTGGCTCAACAATTTTCCGATTCGGGGGCGAACCAATTATCCATTGCTTTTTGATCGTGAGTATCAGCCCAAGCCTGCTCTTAAAGCAATTATTGAATTGACGAAATAGAGGCTTTGCAAAACCAACTGTCATTACGAATGGAATGAAGTAATCTCCCGATCAGAGTCTCTAAGGGGAGATAGCTTCTCCAGGGTATTTGGGGAATGACAGATAAGTGAAGGTTTTGCAAAGGTCTCGAAATAGATAAAACTGGTCAAGGATTTAATAAGCTTTATCGGGATGCTCAGACCAATCTCATGTGACACTGGCCAGTCGGCGGATTATATATAAATACCGAAAAGGCCAGGTGGAAGCTGTAACTTCATCTGATCAAAAAGCATGGAAAGATATTTCGAATCAAGTCTCCTACCCGAAGGGGAGGCGCCACGGTACCGTTTTCATGATTATAGAAAAGGAGTTTAATAGCCTGAAGTAAAAAATGTAATTAAGCCCAACTCGGGATAAGGAAGAATCTATTTATTGACTGCTATCCTCCGGCCTTCGAAATTTTTGTTGGTCGAGTGACCGGAGCTGGAGTGTGAAGAAACCATTGCTGTTTGAAATCCGCGTTACCCAGCGGATTGAGTTCAATGGTTTTAGCTCCGGGGAAGGGAACGCAGCAAAAATTTCACCAGCCGGCGACGTTTTTGGTTCGTTTTTTCGTCGTTGAAAAAATGAACAATAACAGAATAGTTTCTGGTGACGATTGATCGTAGATTCCATTAAATTCTTAAACTTAGCTCATGTTAAATAGGTGGTTCTCGGTTTATTTCTGGGAATGATTTAGTCGTAATCATTGTGTAGTTGATCAAATCAGGAAACATTAACTTAAAAGTATAATATTTATGAATTACCGTTCATTTAATGACGCTTCTGTTGCTGAAGTGGGACTTGGAACCTGGCAGCTCGGGAGCAGTGAATGGGGCGATGTTAGTGAGGAAGAAGCTTTTTCAATTTTACAAACCTATATCGATAATGGAGGTAACTTTATTGATACCGCTGATATCTATGGGATGGGAATCAGCGAACGGACGATCGGAAAATTTTTAAGGCAACTGGACAATGACCGGAAAATTTTTGTAGCTACAAAGCTCGGCCGGCGCGAAGACAACGGATATGGTTGGCCGCAGAATTTTACTTATGAAGTCATGCGAGAGCATGTGGAAAGTTCTCTGGAGAATTTGGGGGTCGACCAGCTTTTCTTAGATCAATTTCATTGTATCCCTAAAGAGCAGCTTGAGAAAAGTGACGTATTTGATCATTTTCGCAAAATACAGAGTGAAGGATTGATCAAGCACTGGGGCGTAAGCGTTGAAACCACCGAAGAGGCAAAGATATGTCTTCGGCAGGAGGGCCTTGGTTCACTGCAGATTATTTTCAACCTGTTCCGGCAGCATTTGGCTGACGAGTTTTTTGAAGAAGCCGCCGAAAAAGATGTGTCACTCATTGTTAGGGTACCATTGGCAAGCGGTCTTTTAACAGGGAAGTTCGACGAAGATACCACATTCCCTGAAGATGATCATCGAAACTTCAACGCCGACGGAGAAGCGTTTAATGTGGGAGAAACATTCTCCGGAATCGAATTTGAAAAGGGAGTTAAGCTGGCCCGAAAAATTGAAGAGATTATGCCAGAGGGTGATATGCCACAACTGGCTTTGCGCTGGATTCTGGATCATCCACAGGTTACTACGGTAATACCTGGTGCTACCAGGAAAAGACATGTGGTAAGTAATACCGGGGCTTCATCGCTGGACCCTCTGGGAGATGACATACACCAAAAGCTGCGCGATCTCTATGAGGAAGATATC
>JBEPXS010000177.1:0-7203 GCA_041641755.1 Balneolaceae bacterium | reverse complement strand
TTTTTCACGCATGGCAACCGCCCAGATCCGCCGGGCAACCCGGCCGATAACAGCATATTCAGGATCTAGTCCATTACTGAAGAAAAAGGAAAGGTTTTGCGCAAAATCGTCGACATCCATGCCCCGCGACAGGTAATACTCAACATAGGTAAAGCCATTCGCCAGCGTAAAAGCGGCCTGGGTAACAGGATTTGCACCAGCCTCAGCAATATGGTAGCCTGAAATGGAAACAGAATAGTAATTCCGAACATTATTTTCGGTAAAATACTCCTGAATATCCCCCATCATCCTCAGGGCAAATTCAGTTGAAAAGATACAAGTATTCTGCGCCTGGTCTTCCTTCAGGATATCGGCCTGAACCGTACCCCTAACTACTTTTATAGTCTCCTCCTTGATCCGCTCATAGGTCTCCGGGTCTACCAGCTTGTCACCTGAAATCCCGAGCAGTCCCAATCCGAAGCCCTCATTAGTTGCAGGTAGTTCGGCATGATATTCCGGTTGTGATACGCCCCGTTCTTCAAAATATTCTTCTATCTTTTTGCGGGCTTCTTCCCATCTGTCATTTTCTTTGAGATACCGTTCCACTTCCTGGTCTATGGCCGTATTCATAAACATGGCCAGTATCATCGGTGCCGGACCGTTAATGGTCATTGAAACGGACGTTTTACGTGAGGTAAGGCGAAATCCCGAATAGAGTTTCTTCATGTCGTCCAGCGTACATATGCTTACCCCCGAGTTACCGATCTTACCATAGATATCCGGGCGTTCTGCAGGATCCTCTCCATAAAGAGTTACCGAGTCGAAAGCAGTAGAAAGACGAGCGGCCGGCATTCCTTCGCTCACATAGTGAAACCGCTTGTTCGTCCGTTCGGGTGTGCCCTCCCCGGCAAACATACGTGTTGGATCTTCACCTTCACGCTTAAATGGAAACACACCGGCAGTAAAAGGATAATAGCCCGGAAGGTTATCCTTAAGAGCATACTTTAACTGCTCCCCCTTGTGATCAGTCTTCGGCAGGGAAACACGAGGAATATTGAGTCCACTCAAAGACTCCCTGTACATCTCATTAGAAAAGGTCTTGCCCCGAATCTCTACATCCACATATTCCTGGCGATATTTCTCATACACTTCATCCCATTCATCCAGAATTTTCAGGCAGCGCGAATCGAGCTTACTTCGCCAGTGCTCCTGCATCTCATCCAGTGTCTTCCTGAATCCCTTTTTTCCGTCCGGGTCCCAGCTTTCGATTTGCAGGCTTGTTCCTTTCACCTGGTCGAGCTTACCGGCAATCTCTGCCTGCTCCTTGGCCCAGCGGTGGTAATCCCGGATTGTCTCTGAAATTTCAGATAAGTAGCGCTGCCGTTTACCCGGAATAATTCCTTGTGACTGAATATCCTCGGCCGGACTTGCATTTTCGTAGGTTTTGGTTAACCACTTCAGGTCGTACTGACTGTTTATCTTATCAACTAATGCTTTAAAAAGACGATTGACCCCTTCGTCATTAAACTGAGCTGCAATCGTGGGGTACACCGGCATCTGCTGGAGTTCGATATCCCAGGCACCCAGGTTGCGCTTTATCTGTTTTCGCACGTCACGAAGGGCATCTTGTGAGCCTTTCTTTTCAAACTTATTTAACACTACCAGTTCTGCCAGGTCTAACATATTTATCTTCTCAAGCTGTGTAGCAGCTCCGTATTCACTTGTCATGACGTAGAGAGGGATATCAGCCACTTCAACTATTTCGGTATCACTTTGCCCGATACCGCTGGTTTCGATAATTACCAAGTCAAATCCTGCCGTTTTACATAGCTCCACAGTACCCTTTACTGCTTTGCTTGTTGTACGGTTGGTTGCCCGCGTTGCCATGCTCCGCATAAACACCCGTTCGGTATTAATGCTATTCATTCGGATTCGATCGCCAAGCAAGGCACCGCCGGTACGTATTTTCGAAGGATCTATCGAAATAATAGCAATATTCATATTCTCAAACTCTGATAGAAAACGACGCACCAACTCATCAGTCAAAGAACTTTTACCTGCGCCGCCTGTTCCCGTAATACCCACCAAAGGAATCGGTTGACCATTGCTGGCAGCCTTGATAATATTCCCATCACCGTCAAGAATCTTTCCCTCCGAAAATGATATTATCGAATCTTTATCGTTTTCCAGGGCAGAAATACACCGGCCCAGTATTTTCTTATCTTTTTCTAAAATATCCTGAGTATCGATCTCCTCCAGTTCAGTGGTACTGAAATCACACTTCTCCAACATACTGTTGATCATTCCCTGCAACCCCAGTTCATTGCCATCGTCCGGAGAAAATATTTGGCATACGCCGTACTCTTCCAGCTCCTGGATCTCTTCATCAACGATGACACCACCGCCACCGCCAAATACATTGATGTGGCTTGCTCCATTTTCTTCCAGAAGATCAATCATATATTTAAAATACTCCATATGTCCGCCCTGGTAGGAGCTGACCGCTATACCCTGCACATCCTCCTGGATGGCACAGTCAACGATCTCTTTTACAGAACGGTTATGCCCCAGATGAATGACCTCCGCTCCGCTGCTCTGCAGTATACGGCGCATAATGTTGATACTGGCATCATGCCCGTCAAACAGGCTGGCAGCAGTAACAAAACGAATACTATGATCGGCCTGATAAACCTCGTTATGGTCAGGTTCACTTTCGGTTTCTATGGTCGATTTTTGCCTATCTGCGGTTGAAAGCTGTTTAGACATAATAGTCATTGATTAATTTTATTCAGAAGGCTGGATACTGTTCTGTTATAAAATAACGAAAACAGAGCATTAAATTAGCTGGCCATGCTTATAATAACGCATTTCCCCCTTCACTTATTCGAAAAAGACATATACTTCAGAAACAAACGCTTTTTTGACCGGTATTTTACGTCGAATAAAGTAGGGTTCCGGGGCTTTAAAGGGCTCCACCTGGCCGGCATCCCATTCACCATTATTGTTGCGATCGCCGTAAACAATTGCTTTGTATTCCAGCGGAGGCAATTGCTTTATCTCTATGCTCCCCGTAAAGGTGGTATCTGCCAAAACTCCACGTTCCTTGCTGGTTAGTTTGAGCTTGTAAGGTTGTTTATCAGTCGTATCGGCTATTGAAAACTCAACAGTGCCAAAATCGGACGGATGCCATATACTGAGACTAAATGATTTGCGACGACTGACAACCGGATTCCAGACCCTCGCCTCGTAGTCTATTCCCTGTTCCCAAATGTCAGGCGGATATATCTGTAGTTTGTTTTGCACTATCTTTGTATGCTCCCACCCTTCAATGAGTGAATCACCATCTACTACAGACAAGGAGTCTAAAACTACCTGGTTATCGATTGGTTTGGCATAGACAACCTCAAGGGGTTCATCAGGAAAAATGCCATCACTGTTTTTCCGATTTACAATGCGTTGCTGGGTCGTATCTTCCTGAGCTGATCCTTCAAACTGCATGCTCGTTAAAGGCTGCACATTCCCGGAAAGATCCGCAAAGTTAAGGGCTTGTAGTTCAAAACTCTGTTCTGCAGAAAGATTTTTCCGGGAGTTTGCAAATAGTACATACTGTTCTTCTGGCTGAATATACAGGGGATCAGCTTCCGAATATTTGTTGCCCAGCGTATCACTAACCACCAGGCGGGAACTGTCAGTTAACTCAATATTTTCAGAAAAACGCAGTCGCATTCTTCGGGTGGAAAACAGTCCGACCCCCTGAAGTTTGGGGCGGGTTGTGTCGGATCCCGCCTTGTATATTGTTCTCAATGTGTCTTTGCCGGCTTTTTCGAGCGTAATCATTTCCCTGTAGAAAGGTTGTGCCCGTTCCCGTTCCTGTTCCCAAATTTTACTTCTGTTCTGATCATTAACCCAAAAAACTTTGTATTCGCCCTGGTGCAGATAGGTAAAATTGAACTGCCCGCTGGTATCGGTTTGGGCCAGATAGTCTGCCTTTTGGGACAGGTCAACGGGGGTTCTGTACAGCAAAATACGGTCCCCGGAATCTCCCTGACCTGTTTGGGCATCTAAAACGGTACCGATAATCTCTCCTTGGTCAATCTCCGGACCAGTAGAAACGGCAATACGCTGAGGTTCACTCATCTCATTTCCCCTTGTATCTGACAGCTCAGTACCGATGGTTATTAGTACTGTTGTTGAATCCGGTAGCTTGTTATCAAATTCTATAGCTACAGATTTTCGCCCCCAATTCAGTGAATAGTCTAACCCGATATCCGGCTCAATAATGATTGCTTGTCTGAGTGAGTTCCTTTCCACAAATTCCGAGAATGAGATCTCAATTTCTTGCTCTTTAAAATTGGTAGTACCTGGTTCTGGTTCTATATTGATAATTTTAGGCCCTTGTTTATCCGGCTCTCCACCCGACGGACTTGTTGGAGTTGCACATCCCCAAACCAGAAAAAGAGGAATCACAAAAGACAGAAATAAAGTAGTAGAGTATCTCAAATTTGAATCATCTTATTTATCGTTAATCAGCACTGAATATAACGGTTAACAATCTAAATATGAGATTTCAGTTTTATATTTGTATGCAGGTGTAAAGAGGCTAATATTATCGATTATTTATTAATTGAGGATAATATCATTGGCTTGAGAGCAACTCATAAACAGATCTACATCGCAATTCGGAGTTATTTAACCATTATTCAATCGTAGTACTTGCTTCAGGCAAGACACATGAACTTGGAGCAGCACAAAACACGTTGCGATCCTCCTTTACCAAAAAGATTATTTGTGATCTGCAATACTGTTATCAAAGAAAAAATCCTTCGCCACGATACATTATTATAAAATTTATCAGTTGCTTATGTTACAGTGTATTAAGAAATAAATTTTTAATTGTCGGTAATCTTTTATGCCTTCATCATCAAACAAGGTCTTGTTAAAAGGAAAGACAGTTGTAACCTTTGAAAGCCGTATGGCTGATGCTACGGTTAATCTTTTGCAGAAATATGGAGCAGACGCCATCAGCGCCCCCTCTATGCAGGAGGTCCCACTCGACAATCACAGTAAAGTGTTTGAATTTGCCGAATATCTATTTGGGAACCAAGATAAAACGATAGATTTGATGATATACACCACTGGCGTCGGCACCAGGATGCTTATTGAAACACTGGAAACCAAGTATAGCAAAGAAAAAATACTGGATGCACTTTCACAAATCACTACCTTATCCCGGGGACCAAAGCCAAAAAAAGTTCTAAAAAAGAACTCCATCCAGGTTGATGTTTCAGTGCCCGAACCTAACACCTGGAGAGAAATTCTGGAGTCGGTGGACAAGAATGAAGCGACCAATGACCTAAGTGGCAAGTTAGTAGCAGTGCAGGAATATGGTGAGCCCAACAAAAAACTCAATAAAGCTATTCGGGACCGTAACGCAGAGCTACTTCGTGTGCCTATATATCGCTGGGCTCTTCCTGACGATATCAAACCGCTGAAAAATGGCATTCATTCTGTAATTAACGGTGACATCGACATCGCTGTGTTTACAAGTAAAACGCAGACCAATCACGTGATGAAAGTAGCTTCCCGCGAAGGGGTAAAAGAGCAGTTTCGGGATGCACTGAATAAAATTGTGGTTGCCTCTGTGGGACCTGTTTGCAGTACAGGTCTGGAAGAAAATGGAATTGCTGTTGACTTCGAACCGTCACGACCCAAACTAGGTGTTTTTATAAAAGAACTTGCCGAGCAGGCTTCCAGGGATTTACCTGTGACTTAAATTAGTTTTAATTTATTCATTCCCAGATAGTTCTCGGATTATCGTTGGAACGATTTAAGTGTACCTCTTGTCGTTTTTATCTAAACCAATGAATAACATAGAAACAATACATAAAACCAAACAAACGCTTACCCGTCCGGCCCTCTACACCGATTATTACGAACTCACCATGGCCCAGGGATATTATCTCTCAGGCAGGAAAAACGATACAGCTGTATTTGATTATTTTTTCCGGGATCTCCCCTTTGATGGCGGGTACGTTATTTTTGCAGGTATTGCGGATCTACTGGAAATCTTGTCTGATTTCACCTTCCACGAAGATGAAATTGATTACCTGGCAGATGAAGGTTTCCATCCTGATTTTCTGGATTTTCTTCGCGATTTTGAATTGAATTTGACCATTTATTCTGCTCGTGAAGGAGAAATTATTTTCCCCCAGGAACCAGTTGTGCGTGTTGAGGGGAATCTTATTGAAACACAACTGGTGGAAACACTGCTATTAAACATTCTCAATTTTGAATCACTGATAGCCACCAAAGCTTCCAGGCTTAAACATTCAGCCGGCGACCGTAAAGTACTTGACTTTGGTCTGCGACGGGCTCAAGGACTCGGAGGAATACAGGCCAGTAAAGCGGCTATAATTGGTGGAATAGAGGGCACTTCCAATGTCTATTCCGCTCACCGGCACGGATTGTTTGCCAGTGGTACAATGGCTCATTCCTGGATCCAGTCGTTCGATACTGAGCTGGAGGCCTTCCGCAAATATGCCAGGTATTACCCCGGGAACTGTGTTTTGTTGGTCGATACTTACGACACGTTGGAAAGCGGTGTTCCAAATGCCATTAAAGTAGCAAAAGAGATGGAGGAACGAGGCGATCAGTTGAAGGGTATTCGCCTGGACAGCGGAGATCTTGCCTATTTTGCCCGAAAATCTCGTCAACTGCTGGACGAGGCGGGTCTGGAATATGTAAAGATAGCTGCCTCCAACCAGTTGGACGAACGCCTGATCAAAAGCCTGTTGAGCCAGAATGCCCCCATTGACCTGTTTGGGGTGGGAACCAGATTGGTAACCGGTCAGGATTCTCCCGCACTTGATGGGGTGTACAAGCTTGCCCAAGTAAATGATGAACCCAAGCTAAAGATTTCCGAAAATATTGAAAAGATAACCATTCCGGGCCGTAAGCAAGTTTATCGATATTTATACGATAATGATCGGTTTTACCGTGACGGTATCGTACTTGAAGAGGAAGAGAAAACGGATACTCTTTACCATCCCAACTATCCTTCCAAACACTCTAATATTGAAAATTTCCAGAAAGAGGAACTGCTGCAAAAGATAGTTGACCGGGGAACGCTGACCACTGATCTTCCCGACGCCAATGAAAGTGCCGATTATGCCAAAAAGCGGTTAAACCAGCTCAATCCCGAACATAAACGATTTGAAAACCCCC
>JBEPXS010000176.1:0-7228 GCA_041641755.1 Balneolaceae bacterium | reverse complement strand
TTATATCCAGTAGATTTTATCTAAGCTTACATTCCAGAGCTGGAAGAGGTAAGCTGACCACGAATTTCTCCCGGCTTATGTTCCGTACTATGAACATTAATATAGAGGCTGTCTGCCTTTAGAGCAGATATTTGAGATGCATTCAACGCATAGGAAGCATCCCACGACCCTGAAAGCGAGTCACTACCGAGGGTAGGCTCTAATGTCAAAATTGGACTTCCATTTTCACCTTCTGCACCCTTGTGAATATGAGAACCAACATATTTACCGCTTAAACCAGAAAACTTCCCCTTAATGTGAATGCTGTCACCTTGTAGGGTTACGGTTGCCATGCCGCTGGCATCACTAGTTACTGCCGGTACCTCATTCGAATCTGCCAGCGAAGTATTAAACGTCTGGGTTCCCGCCATTGTTTGTTGCTTTTCCATGGCTTGCTGTTCTGAAGTTGCTGTATCACTACTTTCTGCTGTTTCCGATTTTTTATTGCTACATCCAGCTATCAGTCCGAGTCCCACCATTAGAATAACCAGTACAGTTACAACACTACTTTTCGATTGTTGTTTTTCCATTTTATCCTCTTTTTAATTTAAAAATTAAAAAAAACCTCAGGTTGATTTATAAATTCATCCCGTTATCACAACCAGAGATCGCCTACTTTCAATTTATTCAATCAAAATTACTGAATAATGTTTCATAAATTACTGTTTATTCTACAATTAAAGGCAAGAATGAATCCTTTTTTTAGTTGGTGCCACTACAACCTGTTTGTTAAGAAAGAAATTGGAACAGTTTTGAGAATAATCTTCAGACGTTGAGATTCTTAATACCCATTAACGCAATTTTAAATAAGGAGAGCCCCCGGAACAAACCTGAGGCTTTCGGGAGCCTTAGAACATTCATCATTTCCATTCTTTTTTTGATAATCAACTATTCACTAAACACAACGGAAACTTTTACGAACCGGATTGGGATAAATTCGATTTTTCTTGAAAAGGGCCTTCAAGACTTATTAGGTGAACAAAAAAGTTGTCAGTCCTACAACATTGATTAAAATGAAAAGATACACTATACCCCGTTTAATAGCTCCTCCCCCTTCCATATCCATCATTTTCATGCCATAGGAGGAAGCATACTGCTTGTGTAAAACTACCAGCCATGCGGCAATCATCACGAACACTATATTCATCCAGAAGGTATAATCAATTTTGAACTGGGTAATTTGTGCGACCTCTCTCCCGCTTTCCGGTATAATCCCCAGCAGCGAAAACAGTCCATTCAAAATCAGGGCGGTAAGTACAATACTGACAAACATAATAGCCGCAATATAAAGTGCTACTTTCCAGCCATAGTATTTGGCATTGATATGCACGAGTGGCGGGACCATCAGATCGGAATAGATAAAACCCATGATGCCAGCAAAAAGTACTCCATTATCATTTAGTACAGTTGCCAGTGGAATATTTCCCATTGAACCGATAAATGTGGCTGCCGCTACGAAAGGAGCCACAAGGGCATTTTCCAATGCCACCAGCCACTCGGGAATGTGCTGAACATCCGCCAGAAACAGGGCGGTCCAGAACGATTGGGGAACAAGCACGGCCACAAACCCGGCAATGGTGAATCCTATCAGAATATCTTCCCACGCCATCTTCCAGTCGTTTACGAACTTGTGGCCAACCAGCTGCCAGCCCTTTTTACTTTTTATCCTTTTCCGCCAGTCGAAATCCTCCTCCACCTCACCACCCTCACTTTCCACTTTTTGGCGGGCCGCTTCCAGCCAGCTATCGGGATACGTCAGCTTTATTAACAGACTGCTAATTGCTATCAGAATCAAACCACCAACGATTTCGGCGGCCAGGAACTGCCAGCCCAGGAAAATGAGGATGAGGATTCCAAGCTCAATCACCAGGTTGGTTGAAGCAAACATAAAGGCGACGCCAGCCACAAAATGTGCTCCCTTTTTGATGAGCGATCGCGCGGCAGCCAGGGCCGCAAATGAACAGGAGGACGAGGCTGCACCAAAAAAAGTAGACAGGGAGACACTTTTAAAATCAGCCTGCCCCATATATTTGGTGAGCTCTTTCTTGGGTACAAAAGCCTGGATCATACCGCTTACAAAATATCCAAGTACAAAAGCCCAACCGGCTTTCCAGAAAAAACCTAAGGCAGTCTTAGCTGACTCACCATACAGTTCTAAAATATCCATATAGATACCGCCTCTACTCTATGGTTGTGCGAACTTATTGTGATCTTCTAAATTTACAGGGCCTGGATTACTCTGTTTAACATCTCTTTGACCTGTATGGCTACATCAGAAAGCTTTTTGTTTTCTATGGCCTGCATTGAAGCGGTTGGATCTACAGCGGAGACCTCCACCGATCCATCTTCATGTTCCTCTACAATTACATTGCAGGGCAACATCGTGCCAATCTTGTCTTCGAACTGAAGTGCCTTGTGAGCCATCTTGGGATTACAGGCACCCAGTATTCTATACTTTTTAAAATCGACATCCAGCTTTTTCTTCAGTGTATCTTTAACATCGATTTCAGTAAGCACGCCAAAACCTTCTTCTTTGAGCTGAGCTGTTACTTTTTCGATTGCATCATCGAAATCGGTGTCCAGTGTTTTCGAAATGTGGTAACTCATAATCTCCTCCTGTATAGTTTTAAAACTACTTGTTATAACATGATATAATATATTTATAAAACTATTCGTTCCATTAAATCATCTTTAAAATTCATTCACTTCAGTCACATCACAGGTACTGTGACGTTTCCTATAATCTGGTATAAAAAATAATGTGAGGGTTAAAAGTTTGGTAACTATTCTTTTTTTGCCAATTAAGCACTATTTGAGTTGTTCATTTTTTCCATATCTGCATTAATCTTCTCCCCCGACCTAAAGAAACACATGATAGCAAAAGACGAAGAACCGGAAGAATTTACTGTCCGAAATCGGGTTGGCTACTCATGCGTACAGCGTTTCGATCATAGTCAAACCGATTGAGTTTTAAATTCTTCTTGGGTTTTTGGTTCGTTTTGGGCCAAGCCAAAATGAACACCACAAAAGACAGATTAAGCAAAAGATTAAAACCTGGGGCATCTCACCGTCTTTTGCTGTTCATTTTTTCAATGAGGAAAATCCCGACTGTGGTCTGGTACAAAAGTATAATCACTAAAAAACCGCTGGGAGGCACGGTTCCCAAACAGCAAAGGTTTCTTAAAGCTCCGGCTCCGGTTACTCAGCTAACAAAAATTTCAAAGGCCAGAAATGGATGCATATGTTAAATGGTTCTCTCGGTTCTTACCCAGAATTCAGGTTAATTAACCAGTTGTAATCATTAATAAAATTCCAGGTAAGTTGTGTATAATTTTTATTTTCAAGAAAATGATTGAAGTATCATACTATTTTTCAATATCTTCTGTTTGTCATTTTGAGCTTTGTATTATCCAATGCGAAAATTTTCACGCACATATCGATTGATTTCCGTCCTGTCCGGCTTGTTACTGCTGGCAGGAATTGGTATGTCAACCGGGCTGTATAGCCTTGCTGTCCACTGCAATAACACAGAACAGCCTGTAGCTACTCACCAGCATACCGATTTAAATACGGGACACCATTCGTATCATACTGATAAGACAGATGTACCTGCTGATTGTAGCGTTGGATTTAGCTGTGACTGTTGTGTTGACCAGACCCAAGTAACTACGCTGACAAGGAATACCAGTCCCAGAACTAAAGCCGATCTAAGTTTTAGTGGCAGTGGTATTATTTTTCAGACCAAACCATCAGCGGACAGAACTACCTACCTTCATATAACAACTGAGGTTAATGAGGCCTCTCCTCCTATCTTTCTGAAAAACAGTACCTTTCTGAATTAGTCTACCACTCACCTATTCTGGCTTTTCACTAAGCCTTCTTTTCGCAATATGCCGTTCGGGATAACTACCCGTAATTCATATTCCTTACCGCATATCTTCGAATTATAACCCAAAGATTTATCCTGTGGCACCTGGTTGTAGCAGGACTCAAGACTAATTCAATGCTCGACAAAACAATACGCTTCTTTCTCGAAAACAAGCTCATAGCCGTTCTGATGCTTCTCGGCTTCGTAGCCTGGGGTATTGTGGTGGCACCATTTTCATGGAATATTGACTTTTTACCCCGCGATCCCGTAGCCGTGGACGCCATCCCGAATCTCGGTGAAAACCAACAGATCGTATACACCCGCTGGCCCGGCCGGTCTCCGCAGGATGTGGAGGATCAGATCACCTATCCGCTCACCACACAGCTGCTGAATGTACCCGGAGTGCGATCGGTGCGTAGTAACTCCATCCTCGGCATGTCCAGCATCTACGTTATTTTTGAGGAGGATGTAGATTTTTACTGGAGCCGCTCTCGCATCCTTGAGAAACTAAATTCACTTCCGTCAGGTACGCTACCCGATGGTGTTCAGCCTTCACTGGGTCCCGACGCCACGGCTCTCGGACAAATTTTCTGGTACACGCTGGAAGGACGTGATACGGAGGGGAATCCCACAGGCGGATGGGACCTGCAGGAGCTACGCTCTATCCAGGATTTTTATGTGGGATATGGCCTCTCCTCTGCTGAGGGCGTTTCGGAAGTAGCCCCGATCGGCGGACATGTTAAAGAGTATCAGGTGGATGTGGACCCGGAAGCGATGCAGGTACACGGCATCACGATGAACGATATTTTCCAGGCGGTTAAAAACAGTAACGCTGAAGTGGGTGCCCGTACAATGGAACTCAACAACGTTGAGTATTTCGTGCGTGGACTGGGCTACATCAAGAATCTCGAGGATATAGAACAGGCTGTTGTAGCCAACCGCGATAATGTACCCCTGCACATCGGGGATGTCGCTAATGTGAGTACGGGCCCTGCCCTGCGGCGCGGTGTGCTCGATAAGGGAGGGACCGAAGCTGTCGGTGGAGTAGTCGTTGCCCGCTATGGCGAAAACCCCATGAAGGTGATTGAAAATGTCAAAGCTCAAATCAAAGAGATATCACCGGGGCTCCCCGCCAAAACGTTGGATGATGGAACCAAATCCAAGGTTACAATCGTCCCGTTTTATGACCGTGGCGAACTTATTCATGAAACACTGGGCACCCTTGAAGAAGCTCTGAACCTCGAGATCCTGATCACTATCATCGTAGTCGTGGTGATGGTTCTCAACCTGCGCAGTTCGATTCTGATCTCCAGCATGCTGCCCCTGGCCGTGCTGATGACATTCATCGCTATGAAGCTGGGTAACGTGGATGCCAACATTGTGGCACTCTCTGGTATCGCTATTGCTATCGGGACGATTGTGGATGTGGGCGTTATCCTGTCTGAGAATATGCTCAGGCATATCGAGGAATCTGACAATCCTGACAAAGCGGGGCTGCTCGAAATCATTTTCCGGGCCACCAGTGAGGTTGCCTCTGCTGTCCTCACCGCCATTGCCACTACCATCGTCAGCTTCCTGCCGGTATTTACAATGATTGCAGCCGAAGGCAAGCTATTTCGTCCGCTGGCCTACACCAAAACATTTGCGCTGATCGCTTCTATAATCATTGCTATTACGCTGATTCCACCCTTTGCCCACTGGTTTTTCTCAATTAAAATCCGGCGAAAACTTATTAAACTGGTTTGGAATGGTGCTCTTTTTGTGGGGGGCCTGCTTGTCCTGTTCACGGGTCCTGCCTGGGCTGCAATAGCTCTTCTTGGATTCGGCCTCATAAATGGTCTCCCTCTGCTTATCGAGCACCCGGCTGCGCGTTACCAGGGAATTGCAAATAACGGATTGGTGGTGGTGATTGTCTCGTTCCTGCTGGCCCGCTACTGGCTACCCCTTGGTCCATCCGTGGCTTTCACCTGGAACCTGTTTTTTGTCGGATTACTGCTGTTCATTATTCTCGGCAGCTTCTACCTGATCGTAAAGTATTATGCAAATATGCTTGGCTGGTTTCTCCGGCACAAAGCCCTGTTCCTTTCTATTCCAACTGCGTTAATTGTACTGAGTATGGTTATCTGGCTGGGTTTTTCCTCGGTATTCGGGTTTGTAGCCAGGGGATTTGACGCGCTTGGAGCAAATGTCAGAACCACCCAGGTATGGAGCGCGGCCAATCACGCATTCCCGGGACTTGGCGAAGAATTTATGCCTCCCCTGGACGAAGGTTCATTCCTGCTGATGCCCACCACCATGCCCCATGCCGGTGTAGAACAAGCCAGGGAGTATATGCAGCTTATCGATATGCGGGTTTCATCTATTCCTGAAGTAGAAACTGTTGTGGGAAAAATGGGGCGTACGGAATCGGCGCTTGATCCTGCCCCAACTTCGATGTATGAAAACGTGATTATGTACAAATCGGAGTTTAAGACCGATGCCAATGGACGTCGTATCCGGTTCCGGGTAGATAATGAAGGAGAATTTGTCCGCGATGAAGATGGTGATTTAATCCCCGACTCAGATGGAAAATACTTCCGGCAGTGGCGCAATCATATTGAAAGTCCCGACGATATATGGGATGAGATTGTCAATGCCACTAACATTCCCGGCCTCACATCGGCCCCTAAACTTCAGCCGATTGAGACCCGGCAAATTATGCTGCAGTCCGGCATGCGTGCACCGATGGGAATTAAAGTGAAGGGACCGGACCTGAAGAGCATTGAGGATTTTGGGATGAAGCTCGAAGAGCATCTGAAGAAGGTCCCGGGCGTTAAGCCAGCTTCGGTATTTGCCGATCGTATTGTTGGCAAGCCGTACCTGGAGATCGATGTGGACCGGGAGGAGATCGCGCGGTATGGTCTCTCCATGCAGCAGGTACAGCAGTATATCGAGGTGGCCCTCGGTGGCGTGGGACTCACCAAAACAGTAGAGGGACGGGAACGCTATTCCGTCCGTGTCCGGTATGCCCGCGAACGCAGGGATGAACCTGCGGACCTGAACGAAATGTTGGTACCGACATCTTCCGGCCAGCAGATTCCGCTGGGACAACTGGCAGAGATAACCTACCGACAGGGCCCACAAGCCATTAAAAGTGAAGATACCTTCCTGATAGGCTATGTCATATTCGACCGAATGGACAGTTTCGCCGAAGTGGAAGTGGTCGAAAATGCACAGGAGTACCTGCAGAATCAGATCGATCAAGGTAATTTAACCGTACCATCCGGAATCAGCTACGAATTTGCCGGCAGTTACGAAAACCAGGTGCGTGCAGAAAAACGA
>JBEPXS010000175.1:0-7246 GCA_041641755.1 Balneolaceae bacterium | reverse complement strand
GCTATACCCTCGGGCTGCAGAAAGTGTTTGAACTGAATCACAATCGGTTGTTAAGTGTCAATACTGAATTCACACAACTGGAAGCCAACAAAACCGGTCAGTTCCGTTCTTATCCTACTTTTTATGAACATTTTAGAGTAAATCAGGGATATTCTCACCGCGGGCAGTTGCTCGGGGCGTCTATCGGACCGGGATCCAGCAGCCAGTATATCGGTGGCTCCCTGTATTTCGGAAGTGGAAAGTTTGATCTCTGGGCTCAGCGAGTGGCACTTAATAATGACTTTCTTTATACGTCAGAAGAACTGATCGCTTCAAAAAATCCTTCCGGGATACGCCAGTTTTGGTTACACAATATCGAAATGCGTCTGGGTGGAGCTTTTACCTACTTCTACAATCACTGGGAGACAAAATTAGGATTTACTATCCGGAGAGAACTAAACGACGACTATATTTATAAGGCGGATCAATTTCATCTTGGTCTTGAGCTTTCCCTGCGCTATCGCCTTTCTGAGTTGCGTTAAAAAGCCAAAAATAGAAAAGCCCGGCTGTTTTAAAACCGGGCTTTAAGTTGAAATTTGTAAATGCGGATTAGCTTCCGGCTTCGCTAAGCGTTACAACTCCAACATCGGTTTCTTCACCTTCCATAACGTCGATGCCAGTAAGAGTGGTGTCGTTGTACTGCTCATTGGCAGCATTAATGCTTATGTCATACATACCTGCATCCAAACCTGAAAGAGTAAAGTCACCCTCTTCATTAGGTTGCGTAGATCCACTCGTATCCTGATCCATGATAGCATATACAGTGGCATCCGCATCGGTAGGTTCAACAGTACCGATTACCGAACCGGTTTCAGCTTCTTCTGCATCGTCAATGAATGCTTTAAGAACCGGCTTTAAAATATATTTACCACTATTGCCGGCTTTATGAACTGATCGGGCTGCATCAAAATCAACGACAACGTCAAGTTCTTCGCCAGCTTCAAGATCAGTGCTGAACTTGATTTTATAACCTGACTGCTGCCCACTTGGCACCTTGAGATTATGGCTCATGCTGTCAACTACAACATCGTTATCACTGCCAAGGATCAAGCGAAGTTCGCGGTAATGACCGGGATCCAGTTCAGCAGATGACAATAACGTATCGATACCATTGGTGAAGTCAAGCAGGTTAACCCGCGTTGGTTCTACAGGAAGATCGATCCATTGCCCATCAGCAGCGGTATCACTGGCAGGGGTATAGTGGATTCGCAGTCCCTGAACATCAATATTAACCTCATCATAATCACCCGGGGCATCCGTGAGGTGAACATTCATTTGAGCTTTCCCGGTGTTCTGTGGTCCACTAAAATTGACATCGTTACAGGAAACTGCTACCAAAGCAGCTAACCCGATTAGAAACACACCTTGTAGTCCTTTTGTAAATCGTGTTTTCATCTTAGTATAATTCATTTTTTTGTCCTTACATTGGGGTTATTTAAAAGAGCAATAGTATATTTATAGATGATTTAATCCTACACTTATATTACTACCTAATCCGCTACCCAATGTTCCGAATTTTTCCTGTTTATGTTAGAAACATCCAGAATAATTCTTAAGAAGTGTAGAAGAAAGTATACTGTTTGAAACTGCACTTTTAATTACACCCCATACTTGCTACCTTTGCATCGAACATTGTAAACCTGTAACCAATTGACGTGCTTGCATTATGAAGATTCATGAATACCAGGCAAAAGAGATTTTAAAGAACTATGGCGTAGCTGTTCCAGCCGGAATTGCTGCCACTACTGTTAATGACGCGGTTGAGGCTGCCCAAACCCTGAAAGACAACGGTGCTACCCTGTTTGTGGTAAAAGCGCAAATTCATGCCGGCGGTCGTGGTAAAGGGCGAACTAAAAACAGTAATGCCAAAGGAGTCATTCTTTGCGATTCCGTGGATGAAGTAAGAAAGGCTGCGGAATCGCTGCTGGGTGATACGCTGGTCACCATCCAGACTGGGGAAGAGGGACAAAAAGTACAGCAAATCTATATCACCGACGGTGTGGATATAGAGCAGGAATTTTATTTGGGTATTCTGCTGGATCGTGCGAAAAGCAAGAATGTTATCATGGTTTCGACCGAGGGCGGCGTAGAAATTGAAAAAGTAGCTGAAGAGACCCCCGAAAAAATTGTTAAAGAATGGGTAGAACCCGGCATGCCATTACAGCATAACCAGGCCCGCCACTTGGCATATGCCCTAGGACTTGAAGGCGATGCATTCAAAAAAGCGGTCAAGTTTATCATGGCACTTTACAACTGTTACCAGGAAACGGATGCCAGCCTTGTGGAGATAAACCCGCTGGTACTAACACCCGGTGGTGATGTTATTGCATTGGACGCCAAGATGACCTTCGACGACAACGCCCTGTTCCGCCACAAGGATATTGCCGAACTGCGGGATGAGTCGGAAGAGAACCAAATTGAGCTGGAAGCTTCAGAATTTGGGCTCAACTATATCAAACTGGATGGAAACGTTGGCTGTATGGTTAATGGGGCCGGACTGGCTATGGCTACAATGGATATCATTAAACTCTCCGGTGGAGATCCGGCCAACTTCCTGGACGTGGGCGGAAGTGCCAACGTAGATACTGTAAAGAACGGATTCAGAATTATCCTGGAAGATCCCAATGTGGAAGCAATTTTGATCAATATCTTCGGAGGAATCGTTCGCTGCGACCGGGTTGCCAACGGTATTATTGAGGCGATCAAGGATGAAGAGATTGCCAAAAAAGTAGAAAACGTACCGATCATCGTACGCCTGCAGGGAACCAACGCCAAAGAAGCCAAGGAGATCATAGATAATTCCGACCTCAATGTTATTTCTGCAGTTCTGCTGAAGGAGGCAGCCGAAGAGGTATCAAAAGTGCTGGCTGCTTAGCAGTAAAAAAACTGTCGAGTTTCAAGCAAGATGCTTTTCAAATGATAGAAGGCAACCGCTCCTTAATCGGTAACGATTTTAGAACAGCTGCCTTCACCCCACTGGATTATTTAAATTGAATTAAATATTCGTACAATAATCAGAAGCACAAACCTCAATAGTACGGGCCGACCAATTGGGATTAAATGAAAGTGGTCCGGAATATAATTCATGCGTGTTGCCCAAAGCACCCGTGTAGGTAACCGTTCCGCTTCCGGACAAATTAATTCCCGTGTGTGTTACATGCACAGTAATTGTTCCCTCAAGTGTTGCAGATTGACCGGCAAAGTTAATACCTCTTCTGAAACCATTTGATCCGATAAGCTCGAATGTTCCGCCGGGTTCTATAGGACCGCTTACAGTGGATGTAAATTGGTACAAATTTATATCAAAACTCGCATTAACACCTGTTTTGGTGCTGGCGCTAATGCTTGAATTTGAAATTTGAAACGTATGACCATCCAGAGTGACATTTGTACCCATTTTTCCCGTCAACCTCATTTCGTCGGAAGTTATACTTCCTTCCATATCGGCTGTTTTCAACCCTCCGGGCAGCATGAATATACCACTCACAAAAATGCCGTCGTCAATGGTTACAGCAGAATTATTAGTAGATAATACTACCCCGTCAAAAGAGATAGAACCGATATTATCGTTTCCCCTTAGTGCCAAACCATCTGCCTGGGTATACCTCCCCTGTACCGAGGTTTCAATGTTTACCAATGGCAGGGTAACCTTACCGTTTAGCGTTACCCCTGAATCACTGGAAATGGTTATATTCATTTGCTCGCTAAACAATTCCAGCTCAGTTGTTGGAAGAGTAATCACTCCCTCGTATCCCGTATGAAGATCATATCCATTTTTATTTACTTTCCCTTCAATTTGTTCATTTACGGTAAATGGCCCGATAACTATTTCCTCATCGGCATGAAAAGTAATTCCTTCATTGTTGATTAAGAAATAACCGTACAGCTCCATTTCCTTTAAGTTAGGTACTATGTACGTATAGTTACCTTCGAAAAAATAGGATGCTTTGGATACCTCAGAAGGTACGTTAAAAAAACCATAAATTGCCCTGTCGGTCGCATCGCCGCCGGGCACTATGAATTCTTTTATTTTTGGACCGAAAAGTTCCAAAAGCATCGGTATGTCAAGGTATCCACCCATTCTGAAAAATCCATCATTATGAGGTGAAAAGTTAGCCTGATAAAAAGCTTGGGTAAGAACCAGATTGATATCCTCACTGAATATATCCCGTCCGGTAATTTCATTAATGGCCGGAAGTATCCCCGTCAGAACAAAGGCGACTCCCTTTCCGCCAAAATCAATATTCCCTTCAAAGGAAAAGTTTACTGGTGTAGTTTTAACGCGATTCCACCAATCCAAAACGCTGTTGACGTCGCCAACAGCACCGCTGCCGGTTAAGGGATTATGCATAAATAGGTTGCCGTTTAGGCTCAATATCGCCGTAGACGGAATCGGAACCCCTCGCAATCCAAGATACTGATTGGCGCTTTCTTGTGACAATCCGCTGAATCCATATAATTTTTCAAAAACTTGCGAATTCTCCGATCCGGGTTCATAACTGGGCGTAAGAAAGGTTCCGTTATTCGATATACCCACTATCATACCGGGTGCCCCGGCATAATCTTTAAGGTTTTGGCCCACTGCTTTTGCGGCCTCCTTTACCTTACCCCAGAATTTTTCAGCCACACTTTTGACCGCTTTTTTAGGCTTCCAGAGCTGAAATTTCAGAAAAATAGCAGGATCCTCGATATCTATGTAAATTTCATTAAACGAGTATACGATACTGTTTCCTATACCTTTGAGCTTATATTTATCTCCACTTTCCTTATCGAATATCTGGTATGTCAGGTAGTACCGGTCGGGATTAAGGGGCACCTCGGTATCAAACTCGTCCAAAAAATAATTACCCCTCTTGTAGATGATGTGAGATTTAACTTTATCCCAGGCAAAGTCTTTAAGCATCTCTTTAAAAATTCCGATATCCGGAAATTCGGGAAGCCCGGTACCGGTAATGGATACTACCACACTATCTTCATTCAGCACCACGCTAAATTCTCCTTCACCGATTACAAATTCTTTTCTATCCTTATTTCTCCCAATCAGTTTCCCTTCAAACTTAAAACCGTCTTCCGTTTCAGTAGCCTTACCGGATTCGAAGTTAAAATGGTCCGAAGATGGAGGATCAACCGGTTCTTCAGTTGGATCTTCATGTTCTTCCGGCGGTTCAGGGCCAGTTGAATTATCTTTACAAGAAAAAAACATCAGTAAAGCCACTGCCAGTGCAAATAACAACGTACTGTTTAGTGGTTTCATAACCGTGGGATTTAAATTGTAGATTACCGTTTAACTACAATCCCAATCTATTTTAAACAGCAATATCCCACTATAAGAGAGGTTGCAAAGCCTGTTGCAAATGTTGTATTTATACCAAAAGGGGGTATTATAGTTGTTTAAACAGGTTTAAGAGAGGATAGACTAATCAAGGAAGTTTCCCCTGGACTCGGTGGGTGACATCCCGAACTCATCACGGAAACATTTGCTGAAATAGGAGGGACTGCCAAATCCTACGGCATAGGAGATTTCAGAAATGCTTCCGGCAACCCGGCCGATCATCTCTTTGGCTCGGTGCAGCCGGTAAGACCGGATAAACTCTGTGGCCGACTGGCCGATCAGGGCGGTAAGCTTGCGATGCAGTTGCGAACGGCTCATACCCACTTCTTTTCCCAGCTGCTCTACGGTAAAATCTTCATTATCGATGTGTTCGTCTACCGCATCTTTCACCCGTATAAGGAAGGCATCATCCAGGGAATCGACCGAAACTTCGTCCGGTCTCATCATATACTCTCGTTTATATTTCTCTCTCAGTTGTCTGCGAGATTCGATCAGGTTTTGAATCCGGATCTTGAGTTCTTCCGGCCGGAACGGTTTCGTCAGGTATTCATCAACATGTGTTTTCAGTCCCTGCATTTTGTCTTTTTGTGAAGCTTTGGCCGTGAGCAGAATCAGGGGAATGTGACTTGTTTTTTCATCTTGCTTGAGCGTATCGGCGACCCGATAACCGTTCATTTTCGGCATCATTACGTCACTGATGATCAGGTCTGGAATCTGTTCCAGGGCAGATTCCACGCCCTGTTCCCCATCGGTCGCCATTAAAACCCGGTAAGTGTCTCCGAGAATATCTTGCAGATAGTGCATCACCTCATCATTGTCTTCAATCAACAGTACGATAGGGGCGGATTCGTCATCCGTTTGAGACTCCTTAGATTCATTAGCCGATTTTGACTTTTCTGTCTCTTCTTCTGCCAATACCGGTATCTCGGTCAACATAGATTCATGAGGCTCCAGTTTGTGGTACTCTCCGTGCCTCATGGGCAGGTTAACCACGAATGTAGTCCCCGCATACTCTTTGCTTGATACGTCGATTGAGCCATCGTGCAGTTCAACCAGCTCTTTGGTAAGGGCCAGCCCGATGCCGGTTCCGTTTTCCTGACGGACCGATTCACCATTTCCCCGGTAAAAACGATCAAAAACGCTGGGCAGATCCTGTTTCGGTATGCCCTGCCCGGTATCCTTCACCGCGATCCGGCATTGATCTTTTCCACTGTCATCTTTTTCGACTCCAAGAACAACTGTAATCTTTCCACCTTCAGGGGTATAGGCAAAGGCGTTATTGACCAGGTTTATTAAGATAGTTTCAAGTTTTTCGTGGTCAACGCTGAATTTCAAACAGGTAAGATCGGTTTCAACGGACAAACCTATTTGTTTTATTTCTGCCAGCGACTGGAAGGTCATCGTTACCCCCTTAACGAGCGTAATGATATCTGTTTCCTCCTGTGAAAGTTCAAGTTTGCCGGATTCCAGCTTTGATAGGTCCAGAAGCTGGTTGATCAGAGTCAGTAGTCGGTTGGCGTTTTGCTGCATAACGTCCAGCTGGGCTTTTATTTTTGAATCCTCGATATCGTTCTTCATCATCTCAATAGGCCCGGAAATCAGCGTTAACGGGATCCGGAACTCATGTGATATATTAGAAAAAAAACTGGATTTCATCTCTGCCATTTCCTGTTCCTTTTCCAAAAGCTGGCGATTCTTTTTGCTTTTTACGCGTTGTCGGTTGAATAGCAGGAGAAGAATCAAGCTGAGCAGTATGCCTCCTGCCAGAAAGGTATTTCGCCTAAATTCTGCGGTTTCATTCTGTAGGGTTAGCATGGCTATCTGCTGCTCCCTTTGCTCAGCCTCATATTGCTCCCTCAGGTCTTCAAGTTGTCG
>JBEPXS010000174.1:0-7187 GCA_041641755.1 Balneolaceae bacterium | reverse complement strand
GACAATGGTATTCATACCGAGGTTGTGAGCCGCCTTTTGTGTACTCATACGCGTGCGCAGGCTGGGATTAAGAAAAATCATCGCCAATGTCTTTTGGCTGCCTATCGCTGATGCAAAGGGATCAGCTTTCAGTCGGATCGCCTCCTCAATCAGTGCATTCACATCGTTTACGTCAGATACCCGGGTGAATTTGTTCATCTTTAGAAATAGCTTGATTTAAGTTGAAGCCCGGTCGTCTCCGGTAGTCCGAGAATCAGGTTCATGTTGTGCACGGCCTGACCGGAGGCGCCTTTAAGCAGGTTGTCGATTATGCTGGTGACCAACAGGTTGTCTCCATGTTTCTCCACATGCAGCAGACATTTATTGGTATTGACGACCTGTTTTAGATGAAGCGGATTGCTGCTCACATGGGTGAAGGCTGCATTTCTATAAAAATCAGAATAAAGTTCAATAACCTCCGGTTCAGTTAGATCAGACTTTGTGTAGGCCGAGACAAAAATACCACGTGTAAAATTACCCCGCATCGGAATAAAGTTGATATCCTTGTTATAGACACCCTGCAATTGCGACACACTCTGTTTGATTTCATCCAGGTGCTGATGTGTAAAGGCTTTGTAGATAGATACGTTGCCTTCACGCCAGCTAAAGTGAGTGGTGCCCCGGGGTTTTTGTCCGGCCCCTGTGGAACCGGTGATGGCGTGGATATTCACATCCTCCAGCAGCTTTTTGTTGCTTGCCATAGGCAACAGTGCCAGCTGTATTGCTGTAGCAAAACATCCCGGATTTGCGATAAGCTGGGTTTCCCGGATTTCTTCGTAATTCAGCTCCGGTAGTCCATATACAAAGTGGCGTCCATTCCCGGGGTTTGAGTCTTCTTTCAGTCTGAAATCTCGGCTCAAATCCACAATTTTGACCTCTTCAGGCAGGGGATGTTCTTCCAGAAACGGCCGGGAGTTGCCATGCCCCATGCAGAGGAAGATCACCTCTACGTCGGGGTTTACAGAGTCAGAGAATGCAAAGTCTGCTTCCCCCACCAGATCCTGGTGGACGGAAGAGACTGGTTTCCCGCCCTGGCTTCTGCTGTAAACAAAATCGAGATTTATTTCGGGATGGTTAAGCAGTAAACGAATCAGTTCACCTGCTGTATATCCGCCACCGCCGACAATTCCTGCTTTAGTTTTCATTTGTATGAACTGATCTGTGAAGATTAATCTGGTTCGATAAAATTTTGGAAAATCCTTTTACATCCTGTCCGCTCCAGGCTTTGTTCATTTCACCATAGTCGCCGAACGAAGAGTTCATCAGGTCGTTGTCGGAGCTGATGCCCAGAATTTCAAAACGGTAGGGATGCAGGCTTACTTTTACCGTGCCGGAGACTGTTTCCTGGGTATCTTCCATGAATGCCTCGATGTTGCGCATGACCGGATCGAGAAACTGTCCCTCATGCAGCATCTGTCCATACCATTCGCCCAGTTGATCTTTCCAATAGAGCTGCCATTTGGTGAGCGTGTGCTTTTCCAGCTGGCGATGGGCGTTGATGATGATGAGCGGTGCTGCGGCTTCAAATCCCACGCGACCTTTAATACCGATGATGGTATCACCCACATGAACATCGCGACCGATTGCGTAGGCAGATGCCAGTTCCTCAAGGGTCCGGATCGCTTCAACTGAATCCAGTGTTCTGCCTCCGATTCCAACAAGTTCGCCCTTATAAAACTCCAGTTCTATTGTCTCAGAACCTTCTTTGGCAAGCTGGCTGGGCCAGGCATGTTCGGGAAGAGGCAGGTGAGAAGTGAGCGTTTCTGCTCCTCCTACCGTGGTTCCCCAAAGCCCCTTGTTTACAGAGTATTGGGCTTCTTCCCAATCTAGTTCAACACCATATTCTTTTAGAAATTCAACTTCTTCTTCACGCGAGAGCTGCTGGTCACGGATAGGAGTAAGAATCTCAAGATCGGGGATCATCACATTAAATACCAGGTCGAAACGTATCTGATCGTTCCCGGCCCCGGTGCTTCCGTGAGCAATATAATTGGCATTCATTTCACGAGCATATTCCGCAACAGCAATCGCCTGTGAAACCCGTTCTGCACTTACCGAAAGCGGATACGTGTGATTTTTCAGTACATTACCGTATACGAGATATCGTATAATTTGCTGATAAAAATCGTTCACCTTGTCGATGGTTTTGTGCGATACTGCTCCCAGCGACAGTGCTTTTTCTTCAACTTCATCAAGCTCCTCTTGCGTAAAGCCTCCTGTTTCAACCAGCACGGTGTGGACATCCAGGCTTAGTTCATTTTTTAGATAGGCCACACAGTAGGATGTATCGAGGCCACCGCTATATGCCAGTACTACTTTTTTATTGTTACTCATTGCCATCCAATTTTGAATTTTAGTATCGATTCAGTTTTACGAACTATTTGGTGCTTCTTAAGTTTGAGAAATCGCTTGAAACGTTCCCAGTTTTGTTTCTTCTCCTTTTTCCGCTTTTGTTTATCCTTCTTCTTTTTCTCTTCCGGATCGTATAGCATCCCGGTACAAAGACAGTTTTTGCGGTTATTACTGTTCAGGATATCATAATTCGGACAGCTTTGGCACCCATCCCAGAAAGTATCGTCACGGGTCAATTCTGAGAAGGTTACCGGTTTATATCCCAAGTCCGAATTGATCTTCATAACGGCCAGGCTCGTGGTAATACCGAAAATTTTAGATTTGGGATATTTTTTTCTGGAAAGCTCAAAAACCGTGTGTTTGATCTTCTTGCCAAGGCCCTGCCCGCGGTAGTCGGGGTGTACAATCAGTCCCGAGTTGGCCACATACTCTTTTTCGCTCCAGGTTTCTATGTAGGTAAATCCTACAAACTTGTCACCGTCAAGAGCGATTATTGCTTTGCCGTTTCGCATTTTGGCCCGGATGTAGCCCGGTTCCCGCTTGGCAATACCGGTACCCCGCTTATGGGCGGCCTCTTCCATAAGCTGACAGATTTCCTCGGCATACTTTTGATGCGAATCGTCGGCTACAATGACTTTGATGTCCATGTTATTGTTAGTTTATGAGCTGTAAAGACAGTAGAATTACAAAAGACTGCTGTCTTGCGGTTGGTGATGATTTGGTGGTTAGATTTCGGAGAAGGCACTTAAACCTTCCTCCGATGATAGGAGAAGTTTTATGAGGCCCGGAGGGGCCGCGGAAGAAGTGGCAGGCATCGTGGTGGTACAGGAATATTGTTGACAGTCTGGGTGCTGTCTAGAGTCAGTCGATATGTTCCTGTTGTTTTTAACATGGATGAGAATATAAGGCTTCGGTCAAAAATAATGCAAATTTTTATTTAACTGTTTTTAAGGGATGTAGAATTCAATATGTTTTATTGCTTTATAGGCAAGGTGATCCATGGTAAGAATTTAGAAAATAAATCTGGTGATTGAGAGTGATACATAAACTGATATCTAAGGATAAGTTGTAAAAAATCCCGTTCCATAAATTTTTTAAAAAAGCATAGATCAATTCTAAAAATGGAGTGTGGTATTCTTACCTGATAGCTACAATATTTATATTTGTACACTATGAGCGATTCATTATTTAAAGAAGCCGAACAAAGTCTGGAAATATATTGGGGATATGACTCTTTCCGGGCCGGCCAGGAAGAGGCAATCCGTTCGATATTGGACGGTAACGAAACCGTAGTACTGTTCCCGACCGGCGGTGGTAAATCACTCTGCTATCAGGTGCCGGCTGCTGTAATGGAGGGGATTACATTGGTTATTTCGCCCCTTGTGGCCCTGATGCAGGATCAGGTACAGCAGCTTAATGACCGGGGGCTTGCTGCTACTTTTGTGAATAGTACTCTCTCGTTTTGGGAGGTTGAGCAGCGATTCGTGAACGCCCGGAACGGAATGTATAAACTGTTCTATTGTTCTCCGGAACGGCTGAAAACAGATCTTTTTAGAGCCGAGCTGGAAAAACTTAATATTAAGATAATCGCCATTGATGAGGCACACTGTATTTCTCAATGGGGACACGATTTTAGGCCAAGTTACCGGGATATCCGTCCGTCGCTGGAACCGATTGCCGACACTGCAACCTGGGTTGCTCTTACCGCGACAGCCACTCCCGAGGTCCGCGACGATATTATCCAAAACCTGGAGTTAAAGGATCCGAATATTGTTTCCAAAGGATTTGCGCGTCCCAACCTAAAGTGGTGGGTAATTCAGAGCAACAAGAAGGATGAAAAATTATTAAATGCTGTACACAGAGCTGCGGGCAGGGGGTCCGGTTTAATCTATGGCGGAACCCGACGTAACTGTGAGCGGCTTGCGGATTTGATTCACCGGAAAATGGGGATTGAGACTGCAGCCTATCATGCAGGCTTTGAGAGTGAAGAACGCAACCGAATCCAGGAAAACTGGATCAATGGCGATATACCGCTGGTGGTGGCCACCAATGCTTTTGGTATGGGAATCGATAAAGCCGATTGCCGGTATGTCATCCATTATGAGATGCCTTATTCACTGGAGGCGTATTATCAGGAAGCGGGCCGGGCTGGTCGTGATGGAGAAGAGAGCTTTCCCATACTTTTGTACAAGCCTTCTGATTCTAAAAAGGCGGAACAGCGGCTCAAAGACTCCTATCCCCAAAAGAAACAGCTCCAGCAGGTGTATGATGTATTGTGCGACGAACTTAATCTGGCGGTAGGATCTGAGATGGAAGATGCCGAGCAGGTTTCAGTAATAGCACTCAAAAAGCGTGCTCAATTACCTAAACGTATCATTCGCTCCTCATTGAAGGTGTTGAATCAGCTTGGGATTATTCAATTGATTGAAAATGTAGCCCCACAGATTGCTCTTCAGTTTGTAGCCAGCCAGGATCGGATCAGGGGTTTGATTGAAGAATGGGCCAATCAAAAGAAGTCCGAATTTCTTGATACGGTATTCCGTCAGTTTGGAGCAGAAGCATTTGTAGAGAAACGACATCTTAGTTTGGACTATCTGCAGCGAAAGCTGGATACTTCGCGCAATGGTGTGATAAAAGGATTGCAGGTGCTGCAGAATCATGATCAGTTGCTGCAGTTCGAATCTATTGGGGAGATGCCACTCGTTCGGCTGATCGAAGAACGGGTATCGCAGTTGCCGTTTCAAAAAAAGACGCTGGAGGCTCACCGCAATAATTTGCTTAAAAAGCTAGAGTATATTGAGGGCTATATCGAAACTGAAGGATGCCGGGAAGTGTATTTGCGGCGTTATTTTGGTGAGAAAGATCTCCAACCTTGTGGACATTGCGACAACTGCCTGGCTAAGCAGAATAAAAAGGGGGAACTCATTCTTAATAACCAGAGGGTGAATAGGCTGAAAAGTGTACTGGCTGATGGCAAAGGCAAGCAACTGAAAGAGATTGCCCGCCTGACCGGTTCGGGAAAGGAAGAACTCAAAGAGTTATTGTCATTTTTGGTACGGGAAGAGAAAGTGGAGACCAGGGATAATAAGTTCTACTGGAAAAACTAGTTTTAATGTGAGCTGGGATTAAGAGTTTTGCTAACTCTTCTTTTTATACCCATTAACCACTATTTAAGTTGTACATTTTTCGATGAGGGACAAAAATATAGAGTCAGATATTTACACTAAATCACAGCATCTTTTCTTCTTGTGGATGTCCCTTTTGGAACGGCCCAAAAGGGACGAAAAGGCCGCCGGGGGATCGTATCCCGAAAGCTTTCGGGACCCGGACTCCAATTGGTGCCATTATGTTGAATTTCAATATTTTTAACCGAAAAAATCTATTAAACAAAAGGATTATAGCAGTAGATGAAAAACCGAAGAATTTACTGTCCGAAATCGGGTTGGCTTCTCCTGCGTTCAGCATTTCGGTCCTCGTCAAATCGATTGAGTTTTAAATTCTTTTTGGGTTTTTGGGTCGTTTTTGGGCCAAGCCAAAATGAACACCATTGAAGACAGGTAAAGCAAAAGATTAAAATCTGAGACTTCCCACATCTGCCTAGTTCATTTTTCGATGAGGAAAACCTCGATTGTGACCGGGCCTAAAGAACGGTCACCAAAAAACCACTGGGAGACACGGTTCTCAAACAGAAATGGTTTCTTAACGCTCCAGCTTCGGTCACTCGACAGACAAAAAATTCGAAGGCCAAAGGATAGCAGTCCGAAAATAGGTTCTTCCTTCTCCCGAATTGACGTTATTTTACACTATGTTCCGGTCTTTTGGACCGGTTTTGTTTATTGCTGTCTACCAGACCATCCTCAACCATTTGTTTTCTTAAACTGTCGATGGCACTGGCAATTCGGTCGACCTGTGGTTTAATCTCACGTTGGTAATATTCGTGACTAGTAACAAACTGTTGCCGGGTCACCTTATACTTGTCAAAAATTAACTGTGTTAGCGAGTCAGTATTAACTTTGGCGGAATCTTCCGGGTTGGACTCTTGGTACGATTCCAGTAGCTGCAGCTCTATCAACAGCTCGATATAGTCATCTTCAGGAATCAAATTTTCCGGACGGGGTGATTCGTTATTTGCGCAACTCGTTATCAATCCCAGGAGTGGGAGTAAAAGTACCAGATAAAATAATATGATCTGTCTACTCATCATCGGGGTGTTTAGGATTCAGTGGGCGCATGGTAATATCACTGATCAGGAAGTTATCGGGGGTTTCCAGCACATTGGTTAAGACGGTTGCAACATCTGCAGGTTGCATCATGTTGGAGTGGGTCTCTTGCTCCGCTTTATCGAAAAAGCTGGTAGCGATTGAACCCGGATACAGGCAGGTTACTTTAATGCCGTCGTACCTCAGTTCCTTGAATAAGGCTTCGCTAAAGCCACTTACACCAAACTTGCTGGCATTATATCCTGATATTTGGGGATTCCCTATTTTACCCGCGATGGAAGAAATATTGACAATGTGGCAAACATCGGGGTGTTTTTTCATCAATGGGACAATAAGGCGGGTGAGGTAAAAAAGTCCTGAGAGATTCGTTTCAATCATACGATTCCATTCGACCAGTGAAAGATTCTCCACCTTATTGAAGTAACCAAGTCCGGCATTATTGACCATGATATCCGGGCGATGGTTTTCTCCAAACGCTTCGTTAACCCAGGTTTCAAGGGCATCGTACTGGGTGATGTCCATCTCGACAGGAATGAAAGGGTCACCAAACTTAGTACGGATTCTTTGCAATTTGTC
>JBEPXS010000173.1:0-7272 GCA_041641755.1 Balneolaceae bacterium | reverse complement strand
TAATGATTGCATTGCATGAGGAGCTTCATTAGAGTAATCAACGGACAAAGCATCAATATGCCAGACGTCGGTCATTGAGGAAAATCGTACGGTAAGCGGACTTTCATAATCATCCAGATTTTCAAGATGAATGGCACGGGTAAACGGAACCATATTCGCCTCTGGCAGTAACGAGCCCACCTCTTTCCAACCGTTACCGTCTGTTATTTCAATCAACAAACTGCTTTTACGAATCCAACTGAGGAAGAAATTTTTAAGATCTGTATCCTGCTCCAGGGCCTGGTAAAACATAAGGCTTTCCTCACCTATGATGGCTCCAGCTGCACTATATACTTCCGTAATAAGTTCACTGTTAATGGCATCTACAATCAATGTTGCTTCCGATTTCTCCTGTGGAAGTTCAAACTGCACTTCTACTTTGTCACGAAAGTCAGAATCGAGTGAAATATCTTCCATACCAGACTTCCAGAATGTGCCATCCTTTTTTTTGATAGTGTCCAATATATCGGTATCCGAATGATCGCGCGCGCTGACAGGCATCCTGGCATTGTGAACAGCCCACACATTGTTTTCGGTATCCATTACCACCGAAGGGGCTCTTAGGGCGTCAACCGCGAATAGTTTTATACTATTGAACATGTGGGTCTCCGGTCGCTCGTTGGTGATACGAACCTTTACTTCACCTCTATTAGATTTCAAGGATGGTAGGAGATGGAAGGTTTGGGTTTCGAGTGCCTGAGAGATCGCTGTAGAAAAAGCCTCCGCCTCCAGAACAAATTCTGATCCATCATAAGAATAGATAAAAGGACAGGAGCCGGATCTTCTAATAGTAAATTCCGATGGTTCCATTAAAGTGGCCATTCCACCTATAACTGCGGCTGACATGGGAACAAGCCAGAATGCTTTCCAGCCGTTGGATTTAAGTCGTTCGACAAATACAATCTCGGAGAACGTGATAGTTCCCTGAAAATTTGCTGTTTCCTTCTTGTACTTCCGTCTGCCTTCTCCATAAAGAGTTGAATCGGAAAATGAAAAGCTCTCAAAAGTATATAGAGCAGAGTCTAACGTAAGTACACGGATCGATTCTTCTTCAATATATGCCTTTTCCAGGTCACTAAGTTGGGTAACTGATCGTGACGAGGAGAAGCATCCGATCAAAACGACTGTTATGACCGGGAATAACAGTACTATAAAATGAGAAGTTGAATTCTTCACAACGTACCTCCTATTAATGTGTTTTTTAATGTCATTATCGCAGTGAAATCAGAAGATTAAACTGAATACCCGCAGGACGGATGGAATACTCAGTTCCCTCAAAATCAGTAGATATTGAACGGCCAATCGGTGCAGTTAATAGCAGGTCAACACGTTGGGGACTCAAATTTACTCCGAATGCCACCAGACCATGATTTTGAGATGACTCAACAATCAAGTCATCCTTGTCATCTGAATAAAATGTTTTCCCGCCGCCCAGGCCGAGAATTATCTTAAATCTTGTTTGATACAGGAAAAGTGCTTTAAATGAACTATTCTTACTGAAATCCCATCCACCCGTGAAATAGAAGGAGGGTTCCTCCTTTTGAAAAGGAATGTATACATAGATGGAAACGGGTAAAGAAAAGTTGGACTTTTCAACCCCGAGTCTTCTCAAATCCGAGAATTCGCTGAACATCATTCCAATTCCTAAAACCAAATGAACGGTTTCAAATCTGGGTCGCGATAATCCGGTAGATTCCCGTGTATCCAGAAAGGTGCGGGTTCTCGTCTTTACGGTATCCCCGGTTGTAATTCTTCCTTCATTTCCCGTTATACCTTCCCATGATGTCGAGCTGGCAAAAACCGGTGAAATTACTACACCTAAAAGCATAAGAGTTACTGAGCAAATAAAGGTTCTCATTTTAAAACCCCTATAACATTTATCTCGGATCTGCCTGCTTTGGGTTATCATTGCGTTCTCCGTTTGGATTTCAATGCTTTTTCTGTCTACAGATATGATAGGTAGAGGCCAGGCAGAGAAATACGCCGAAATAGGTGGGTATTTAAGACATCGGCATTTTTGCGAATTATTTATCCAATAGACGCACTTAGCATAGGGAAATCCAAACCGTAGAGGGTGAGGATATGTAAAATTATAGATATGGACCCGTTCCGGTATTCCGGAGAGAAGAAGTTACTCCCGAATGAAAATAAATAACCAAATGTATCGCAACTGTCTAATCGATAATAGCCTGTCGCGCCAGAATACCAAACTTGTCGTTCAGGGTGGCTTTGCCGGCGGGGTGTTTTTGTGCAACACTGATTCCGATCATTCCTTCGGCTGGATCGATGAAAAAGGTACCGTACCAGAAACTACCCCAGCCAAATGTTCCCATGCTGCCGAGCTCTCCGCGCTCTGCCAGGCTGCGTGTTACACTGAATCCAAGTCCGAAGCCCATATCTTCAAGGAGATCGCCGACATGGTCGGTCGTCATCAACTCGATCGTTTTGGGACTGAGCAGCCGCACGCCATCCAGCTCACCGCCGTTCATCAGCATCTGGGTAAAACGGAAATAGTTGGGCACGGTTGAGGTAAGCCCGGCACCGCCCGCAAGAAACTGGTGCTCCTTATCAAACGGATACGAACCGATACCGATATTGGGCAAACTCCCCTGTCCAGGTTTATTGCCCAAACGCTGGAGTCCACCTTCAGACCCTACCGTGTAGGCCGCCGCAAGCCGCGATTCCTGCTCTTCCGATACGTGAAACTGGGTATCGTCCATCCCGAGTGGTGCAAAAATTCGATTTTGAAAAAACTCGTCGAGGGACATACCGGAAACTACTTCAACAAGATATCCCAGTACATCAACTGACATGCCGTAGGTCCATCGCTTCCCGGGCTGGTGCAGGAGAGGAATCTCAGCCAGCCTGGGAATATCCTCTGCCAATGTATTTTCATCTGTTGAAAGGCCGGTGGAAATTTTCTTTTCGGCTAACATTTTTCCAATAAACGGATTTTCACCATAGGTAAGTCCTGAAGTATGAGTTAAAAGATGCTTGATAGTGATGGGACGCTCGGCAGGCACGGTTGGCGGGGTTCCGCTTGCAGACTCATTGGTTGAGTCCGCAAGCACACGCATATCCTTAAAAGCAGGAATATACTCTGACACGGGATCACTGAGCTGGAAATGACCCTCCTCATACAACATCATGACAGCCACACTGGTGATCGGTTTGGTCATGGATGCAATACGAAAGATAGTGTTCTTTTTTACTGGAATTTCAGCTTCGCGATCCTGCATTCCGGCCGCATTCAGATAAGCCACTTCTCCATCCCGTGCAATCAGTACCACGGCACCCGCCAGCCATTCTTTTTCAATATTACGATCAATTACCCTTGTCAGGTGTTCCAATCGGTCGCTGGAAAGGCCCACCTCTTCCGGCTCAACGACTGACAATTCCTCTGCTTGCTGTGCTTTTGAAAGTTGAGGAGCGGCCCAAAAAACCGTAAACAACAGCAGAAGAGCGGAACAGAAGAGTTGAGAATAATTGCCTGCGGATTTTAACCAGTAAAGATTGGTTATCTTATTTTCTTTCTTATTCCTTACTACCGACCAGTAATCAAATTTATCCATTCTCTACGCCTTTTTGTTGTTCATTCGTTAAAAATTCTGATCCCATCTCTGTATTCATCTCAAAATATCGTATCAAATCATACTTTCCGAAAAACAATGTAAAAATACGGAGTATTCCTATCTGTTTTTAATGTTCCGGATCGTGTCTCATTTTGCACCTTCAGAACAAGTATTATCCAACGGCAGACCAACTAAAAATATCCATAACAAAGTATGAGATAGTCTTAATTTGAAGATTTGGTTTTTTGGCTGGAATAACTGGCGCAAGTTCAGAAGGGCTACCTAGGCATAGTTGAATATCCCACGATGCGAGCACTTGCTCACACCATTGCTTATATCGATATGAAACAAGGCGATTACCTCTAGAGCTTATTCAATTCGTATTCACCCGTCCCTGCTCTTCCTCAGAGCCCGACTCAACGGAAACCCCTTTCAACTCATTATTACCAAAATTCCAGGTAAAGGTGAGTTTTACTTGCTGGAGATGAGCGTCGTATTTCCACAAAGAGTTCAAATGAACTTGCGGAACATTTATATTACCTCTCCATGTATTTGTGTAAAAAATATCATCCATGGAAAGCCGGATGGTCCCTTTTCCATCTCCAATCCTTTTCTGGATACCGGCGTTTACCGACCCCAATGGACTGAATTGCATCATACCCCAAATCGATTTGGACTGGTAGAAAGCTGAAATTTCGAACGATATGTCATTCGACAAATCGACCGTATTGGTAACATTAGCTGTAAGGCCGGCGGCTGTTAAAATAACATTTTCAGGAAGATGGCTGGTCTTGTATCGCTGGTACCTGCCCGTTATGTTGGTTTGCACATTCCACCCTTTTGTTGGACTAAAAGGGAAACTTGTCGTAACAGCGTAGGTCTGAAGGTAGTCAAGATTTTGCGCAATATAAGTATACTCGTTAGTTGCAGTGTCAATTACAGGCTGCCAGCGTGCAATTTCATTATTGTTGTAGCTATATTGCAAAGACACCGACCATTGATTACGTAGCAGATCAAGTTTGAAGCCATCACTGATAGCGGACTTCAGATTTGAGTTTCCTGATAAAAACGTCCTCGGATCTACAAAAAAGACCAATGGGGCCAGGTCGTTAAATGACGGCCTGGTAATTCTGCGGATATAAGAAGCCTGGATTCTGTATTCGTTAGTTAGCTCTTTTTTAATAAAGAAGCTTGGAAATAAATATCCATCCGATCGGTCCACGACCTTACCATCGGTGGATGTGTTTAGTAACCGATTGGTATACTCATATCGCAGCCCTCCATTTATCTGTAGATCATCGTACGGTGTCCAATTACCCGACAGGTAACCAGCCCCGATCTTTTCGGTCAGGTCCGCTTCATTCGTCAGAGAATTGTTAACCATCCATTTGCCCTGAATTTGGTCTGAAATCTTTAAATCATTGTTAAAGCTTGAAAAGGTCCCTTTAACTCCTGCACCAAGTTTAAAAGTTGATGAAAGATCATGCTTATAATCTATTCTGCTCACCCAAATATTGATAGGAGTTTTCTTTTCAACATCAATCGCCTCATTATCCATCAGATCCATATTTCCTTCCACAAAACTGTTTTGGTACAATGAAGGATTATCATGTTTGTAAAACAGGTAATCAACGTCAATACTCAAATGCCGTTCTTTATTAAAAGAATGAGCCAGGCTGATATTGGCCATACCTTTTCTCCAATGATTTGTTTCCCGAACAGCCATTTCCGCGATCAGTGTGGAGTCAGGGCCCAGGTGGACAAGGTTATCGGAAAGATCATCAGTTACCCATTTCCTGCGGTACCCTGTAAATAAGAATCCGGCTGTAGTATTGGTATTAAGGTTGTATTCCAGTCCAAGCCGGGCATTTTGAACATCGACAACAGGATCCCTGTAGTTGTCACTCCGAACAATTTCTTCAAATCCATTCTGTTGAAGAGTTCGTTCGTTATACCACCTATTTTCAGTTTGGTTGTAATTAACGGAATAGTTTATAAAATAGGCCAGTTTCGTGCCCCGATAATTAAAATTTAGATTTCCACCCATTACTGCGTCGGAGGAATACCCCAGGTTTCCACCAATATTTCCATTATAGCCCAACTCACCATACTTTTTCATTTTTATATTGATCAGGCCAGCATCTCCCTCGGCTTCATATTTAGCGGGTGGGGTGGTAATCAACTCAATCTGCTCAATATTGGCTGCACTCATGCCATCCAGCATTTGGACCACAGCGTCAATCGGAAGGCGCACAACTTTGTCGTTGATCATTACACGCACCCCGGTTTTGCCATTCATGGAGATACTGTTGCTCTGCCGGTTGATCAGAATACCTGGAGATTTTTCGAGTACCTCCAGCGCGCTGTTCCCGGACGAGGTTATATTCCGTTGCACGTTCACTACCAGCCGGTCTATTTTCTGTTCAAAAAGCGGCTTCCGGGCTGTTACCGAAACTGTCCCCAACTGCTCTACCGATTCACGAAGCTGAATGCGTTCCTGCTGAAGGGTTTCTTCTTTTAATGCGAACTCCTCAGTATGATGTCGCCTGAATCCCACCATGGAGACCGACAGTATATACGTTCCCGGCTCAATATTTTGCAGGTGATACCACCCATTTTCATCAGTGATTCCCCCTCGAACCAAAGATGAATCAGTGGGATTAAGCAAGAGTACGGTGGCCGAGGGCAGTGGAGAACCTTCTTCATCCGTTACTGTTCCGGAAACGCCCGTCTGGCCCAAAGCTATCCCGGGGCCAACCATGCACAAGAAGGCAGCCAGTATTGTGAGGGACAATGCATTTTGTGGTTTCATCACGGTGCTCCTGTTTTAGGTAGTCAAGTTTTCCCGGGGTCAGTCAGAGGACACAGAGTAAGTGCCTTCAAAATCATAGTAGCCTCCCGACCCTGTTGCTATATAACTGCGTCCCTCCAGTTCTCCGCCCCCCTCGATGCCTGCAAAGCGACCGGTTCCCTGCAGATAGGTAAACGTGCCTTCAAACCGGACGAACGTGCCATCTTCACCTGGCTTGTTGCTTCCCTCGACTTTGCTCATGATCATGGAGCCATCACTGAAGGTCAGCACTTCGTACCCAAGGTATCGGCCATTTCCCCTGGGGCGATGAATGGTTTCGGCACCCATCACTTCGGCAATCTCTCCATTATCCAGGAAGACGAGCCCTTTGAAGTGTGCAAGAATTAAGTTTTGGCCGGATACACCCGGTACCTTAATCATCCGGGTGTTGTCCGGTACGATATGTATTACAGCCCGGCCTTTGAGCGTCTGCGCATGGGTTTGCGAAGGGCTCGTCATTAAAAGAATAAACACAGCTGCCAACAAATATGATATCACCTTGTTTATAGACCGACTCATCATTAAATGGATCCTGGTGTTCAGTGTTTTTACTTAATTTTTCGCGACGGAAGGATTATGCTTTGGCATCGGTGCCATAATGTGCACATAGGGCGTGTTCCTGAACATTACCCATGGGCCGCCCTGATCAGGTGTTACAGGAAGTCCTTCCAAGGCACTCTCATCGGGAACGAGGATCATAAGGTGTGGTATGTTCCCTGAAAGCCACTCGTTGTCATCAGTAGGTTCTGTGGCATAGGGATCAATATTACTACCCGGGGAACCTCCCTGAAGCATATATCCGAAGCCCAT
>JBEPXS010000172.1:0-7341 GCA_041641755.1 Balneolaceae bacterium | reverse complement strand
TATATTACTGTTCCGCTAAAATACGAACCGGGATACCCTCTTCGGCAAAATAAGCTTTCAAATCTTTGATATCGATCTCCCTGAAGTGAAATATACTGGCGGCAAGTACCGCATCAGCGGATCCCTCTTCGATAGCATCAATACAGTGCTGGATGGTACCGGCACCACCGCTGGCTATCACCGGTATGCGAACCTGTTCATTTACCCTGGACAGCAACTCGATATCAAATCCCTCTTTGGTTCCATCTCTATCCATGCTGGTGAGCAGTATTTCTCCGGCTCCCCGCTCTTCTACTTCCTTCATCCATTGGATCGCATCTTTGCCTGTATCTTCGGTACCTCCCTTAATGAATACCGACCATGAATCGTTTTTGCGTTTTGCATCCACGGCAGCTACAATGCATTGCGACCCAAAACGATCGGATGCTCGATCAACAAGGTCAGGATTTTTTACAATGGCACTGTTCAGAGAAACCTTATCAGCACCGGCGTGCAGCAGTTCCTCAATTTCATCTAACTTTCGTATCCCTCCGCCTACGGTAAAGGGGATATCTATTTCCCGGGCAATACGGCGGACCAGGCTCACCAGGGTTTTTCTTTTTTCCTGGGTAGCGGAAATATCAAGAAAAACCAGCTCGTCGGCCCCTTCCTCGGCATAGCGCTTGGCCAGTTCAACCGGATCTCCGGCATCCCTGAGATCCACAAAATTGACGCCTTTCACCGTGCGGCCATCTTTTATATCCAAACAGGGAATAATGCGTTTAGTAAGCATGAAATTAAGTTTTTCAAAAATTATATCGGCTGTCAATATAGACATTTCAACGTAATTATCTGAGTAGCACGAACAGCCCAATAATCTATTTAAAACAGGTTTAAATTTGGGAACACATTAGATTTTCTTTCTCACTATAAATAATTTGACAATGCAATCAGGAACAAAAAAGTGGAGGTTGTTATGAGTGAACCAGTTGAATGTCCTGAATGTGGCGCAACTGCTGTAGAACCCTGCCACAAAAATACGAAAGATGATTGTATCAGAGAAGAAAACAGTTAATCCTGCAAACCGATAAAAGTTAAAGGCCCCGGCAGAATTCCGGGGCTTTTTTTGTTTTTAACCTCTCTTTGTGCTGATGGACCACTTCGTTATTAATTTGTTCAAATCTGTAACATTAACCCATCGAACTCCTCTTATAAAAAGAAGGAAGGTTATCTATCAGATGAAATATAACAACAAGGTCTAAAGAGGTTAGGCTGCCCCCTCAAATTAAAAAGCAATTTATTGAAAAATGGATGCAAAAGCTCTTAGTCGTAGATTTGGAAGAATTTTGTTGGCTATTCTCGAACCGGTTTTTAAATATTGTGGTGTTGTAGCTGCAGTAATTACTTTAGGCACAAAGGGATCTTATACTGAAAAATTTGTGTCCGGTATTAGCTCTTTACCTGCCTTTTTCATGAAATTCGGTGAGATTTATCAGCACCTGGTTGAAATGGGAACCACTCTTTCCGAAACCTCACCCGTTGCTTATAATCTGACTGAAGTTTACGGTGCAAGCACTGTTGAAGGCTTGTTAGTCTCTTTAAATGGATTGGTACTTTTTCCAGGTACTATAAACCAGAACTTTGCTGAAGCTCCTTTCATCACGTTGGGTGCTTCAATCTCTGTATTTTTAACCTTTTTCTTGGTAGCCGTCATATCCGGTTTCTTTCGCCGGGGGGGACAAGATAAGTTTTGGAGCCAGGTGGAAAAAGAACTTTGGAATCGATTTTTTGCGGATTATGTACTGGCCAGGAAAAAAAGAAAGGCACAGGCTATTGTGTCCAAAAAGGCTGAAAACAAAAGAAAAGAGACTTTTTCTAATAAGGAAAAAAATACAGCCGAATCAGAAAAAACCGAGAAGAAAAATTTGTCGCAGCCACAACCAGTTGTGGTGAACAAAAAACAGGAAGAGCGGAAGAGCGTGAATAATGAAAAAGTTCCATCGGTTTCGTCCGCGACCAGCCAGATATCGGACTCTGAAGATGAAGCAAAAAGTAATGAAGTCAGTGAAAGGGATGAAAAGGAGTTGGATCTGGATCTGCAGGTAGATCGACATGTAAAAGAATATAATGATAATGAGAATAGCGACAGTGAAAAAGAGTTGGAGGAAATCAAGGTCGATATCGATGTTGGAGAAAATGGACCGTCACGGCAGCCTTCGTTGAATGGAGAAGATCTGGTCGATATCAAAATTGAGAACAACAATAAGAAGCCTGTTTCTCAAAACAAGATTAATGAGAATGAAGACGCAGTAGCTGAATTTGAAGATTCTTCTGAGAAGACAGCCGTTGAGCAGGATGACGAAGCCACAACATCACCATCAAAAAATAAGAACAAAAAGAAAATGCAACTGATTAAGAGTAGTAGTGATGAGGAAGAAGAGAAAGATGAAAAACAGTCTGTACTTGAAAACGCTCAGGCTGAAACAACCTCCAGTAAGCCGAAACGTCGAGTTCAGAAAAAACACAGTCTTGAAGAGTACCTTAAACTGGCTCGATCTTAATTCGCGGGTGCACGGGTGAGTTTCAGGAAGCTGTTCTGATATTTTATCGGTAATGATAGTTGGTTATTCTAAGAGGTGTTTTTTTAGGATAAAAATGGTTTAGCATTCCTTTCTTTTTTAAGTTCGTTCGGTCAAATTAATTTTTATCTAAATTTTATTAATTATCGGATGAGTACCGAACAACCCAAGGAACAGCTATTTGAGGAGACTGAACAGAAAATTAAAGATCAGGGTTTTACTATCGTAGATCAGGACCGGCAACGTCCCTGGGGTGGATTTTTTGTTATCGAAGAAAATCAAGCTCAGCAATTTGCTGACACCTATTTTGATAATATGCCGGTGGACGAGCTTAAAATTTCTGGCAGACTTAGTCCTAAAATTTTGATTGTACAACCAGATAAACGTCTGTCCTGGCAGTACCACCACCGCCGGGCCGAAATTTGGAAAGTAATTGAAGGACCCGTGGGAGTGATAACCAGTGATACTGATGAACAGGGACCACTTGAGAAATATAAGTCCGGAGACTCGGTTAAGCTAAAGAAGGGTGAACGCCACCGTTTGGTTGGACTGGACAGCTGGGGAATTTTGGCCGAAATTTGGCAGCATACCGATGCTGATAATCCCTCGGATGAAGATGATATTGTGCGCGTTCAGGATGATTTCGGTCGATAGTGCTTTAATACAGATCGGGTGTGATGTGCATGATGAGTACCTCACATCCTTTTTAGGCAAACTCTGCCAACTCCTCTAATGTAATTTTGCCTTCGTAATAGGCTCTCCCCACGACTACTGAAGTAACGCCTGCGTCCTCTAATTCCACCAAATCCTTATAGCTGCCAACCCCGCCCGAAGCAATGAATGTAACCTCAGGAAATTGGGCCATGAGTTTTTGGTATAGTTCAACATTTGGCCCTTCCAATGTACCATCACGGCTAATATCGGTGCAAAGTACATATTGAAGGCCCCGTTTTAGCATCGGTTCCAGAAAAGTATCCAAGGGTTCATCCGACGTCTCCTTCCAGCCGGCATAGGCTACCTTCCCGTCTTTCAGATCCATCCCGAGGATTGCCCGTTCCGGCCGTTCATCCAACAATCTTAGCCAGTCTTCTGATTTACGTATGACCATTGAACTACAAATGATTTTTTCAATTCCTTTCTTGATGAGCATGTCGGCGTCCTCGTAACTGCGTATGCCACCGCCAGCCTGTACCGAAAGGCCGGTCTCTTCTATGATTGTATTAATGTGTTTGAGGTTTACGAACTCTCCTTCCCGGGCACCGTTGAGGTCCACTATATGGATATGTGAAAAACCTGCTTCTTTGAATGTTCGTGCCTCGTTAAGGGGATCATCGTTGTAGATTGTTACTTGGTCGTAGTCACCTTTTTGCAGCCGGACCACCTGTCCGTTGAGCAGGTCGATTGCGGGAATTACCTTCACGTCAAAATAATTAATTTGGATTGGTTTGAGTCGGAGGCAAAGGTAACAAGAAATTAACTTTAATTTTTACGATCCTTGATATACTATATTTATTATCGTCTCATGTGAATACGATAAACAAAATGGACAGTCAGTATGAAATATGTTGGTTTTATTTTAGCCGTTCTTTTTACATGTATCTCAGGTCAAGTTGAGGCACAGCAAGTAGCTGAAGGAACTGTTTTTAAGGATGCGAATGGCAACGGACGGGCAGACCAGGGTGAACAGGGAATTGCCTCGGTTGCCGTATCTAATGGGAGAGAGGTAGTGCTCACAAACGAGCAGGGCCGATACATCCTGCCTGTAGATAAGGACGACATCCTGTTTGTGATTAAACCATCCGGCTTCCGATTACCGGTTGATGAGCGTAACAGACCACAATTTTATTATATCCACAAGCCGGAAGGATCACCGGAACTGAAATATAGTGGAGTTTCTCCTACTGGTCCATTACCACAATCAGTAAATTTTCCATTGGTTGAGGCCCGACAGAAGTCTGATTTCAAGATGCTGGTTTTTGGGGATCCCCAACCATATTCCCGGAAGCAGGTCGATTATTTTGACCGTGATATTGTTTCCGAAGTTGCCGGGATCGAAGGATATGACCTCGGGATTAGTCTCGGTGATCTGGTGGGCGATGATTTGGATCTTTTCGAGCCTTACACTCAATCAGTTGCGCGTGTCGGGATTCCGTGGTTCAATGTGTACGGAAATCATGATATGAATTTTGATGCCTCATCAGACCAATTCGCAGATGAAACATTTGAACGAACATTCGGGCCACCGACCTATTCTTTCAACCATGGAAAGGTTCACTTTATCGTACTTGATGATGTTGTGTATCCACGTCCTGACGGCGAATCGGGCTATATCGGTGGGTTTACGGACAAGCAGTTGACCTTTATTGAGAACGATCTGAAACATGTGCCCAAAGATCGGCTGGTGGTTCTCGCATTTCACATCCCGATTATCGTTCCGGAGGGTCGAAAAACGTTTCGAATTGAAAATCGGGACCGGCTTTTTGATCTTCTTAAGGAGTATCCGCACACGTTGTCTTTGTCCGCTCACACTCATATCCAGCAGGTTGATTTTGTAGGGAAGGATCGTGGCTGGCAAAGAGAAAAGCCTCATATCCATTACAATGTTGGAACAACTTCCGGTGACTGGTGGTCGGGAATGCCAGACAAACGGGGTATTCCTCGTACCTTGATGCGGGACGGCACACCAAACGGTTACGCCTCAATAAGTTTCGAAGATAATACATTTACACTGGATTATTTTGCAGCCGGATATGATAGTACTCAACGGATGACGCTTTGGGGACCAAGGGTAGTAGCACAAAACAGGTGGCCTGCTCCCGAACTTTATGTGAACTATTTTCTGGGCTCGGAAAAGACAAAAGTAGAGTATCAAATTGCTAACAGAGATTGGCAGTCTATGCCAAGAGTTGAAGAAAGTGATCCGCATGTGAGTCAGCTGCAAATAAAATGGGATACCGCCGACACTCTGCTTGCCGATAAACGGCCTTCAAATCCGGTGCATTCAACCCACTTGTGGAGTACTACTGTTCCCAACGATCTGGATGTAGGTAAACAAACAATCCGGGTTCGGGTAACCGATATATTTGGACGCAAGTTTTTTGAAACATTTAGTTACCAGGTGGTAAAATCGGGGGAGCAGTAGATATATCCATATTAATTAATGTCAACTCGTGATAAGGAAGAATCTATTTGTTGGCTGCTCCCTTCCGGCCTTCGAAATTTTTGCTGGCCGGTGAGCGGAGCCGGAGCGTGAAGAAACCATTTCTGTTTGAAGTCCACGTTACCCTACGGTTTTTTGGTAACCCTTCGTTAGGCCCGACCACAGTCGGGGTTTTCCTCATTGAAAAAATGAACAAGACAATATGGAGGAGGATGCCAAGTTTAAAATTGTGTCTACTCTAACTGTCTTTGGGGTGTTCATTTTGGCTTGGCCCAATCCCGAAAGGGTTCGGAAGCAGCCAGGTTGGACCAAAAACCCAAGAAGAATTTAACTCAATCGGTTTGACGACGATCGAAACGCTGAACCTATGAGAAGCCAACCCGATTTCGGACAGTAAATTCTTCCGGTTCTTCATTTATTGCTATAACCCTGTTGTATGATTACAGATTTTACCAGGTGAACCTGCAGAGATCAGAAAATGGCACCAATTGGGGTCCGGGGAATCGCGGGAAAGGAGAAAGTAGGAGCAACGGGTGTCCCAAAGCATGTAATAACCTCAACGATATAGCCAGCCCAACATCTACGATACCCCGGTGAGTTTTTGGTTCGTTTTTTCTTCATTGAAAAAATGAACAGGACAGGACAATGAGAAGGCCAGGGTTTAATCTTTTGCTATCATTAGGTTTGATTATTTTCAAGGCTGGCGACGTTTTTGGTAAACGTTCTTTAAGTACGCCCTCCGGCGGATGTCCATCGTTCAAAAAATGAGCAGCAATAAAAAGCTTTTATTTGACAAATAAATGTAGATTCCATGGAATTTTAAACCGAGCTCATGTTAATTACCAAAAATGCCTTTGAGTACGTCGCCGGCCTTTTTCTTTAACATCTCTTCCAGGATCGGTTTGATGACTTCCTGGTCGGGTCGGACGGTTGGATTATTCTGTGTCCCCGTAACACGCAAAGGAAGCATAATTGTACCGTTCTCTTGTGTAAGTGCTTTAACGGCCTGAGCAGATATAACCGATGCGATGCGATCACCAAATCGCTTGGGCAGGAATACTTTTAGCTTGTAGTCAATGTTATTGTTCAGCAGGTGCCGGGTTCCACTCATCTCCGCTCCTATATCACCACTGGTCAGCCCAAGGTTTTCAATTGTCATTACACTGTTTTCGATAGAAAAACGGTTCGTTGATTTATCAATGGCGATATTGTTTAGCTCATCAGCTTTAAGGAGTGCCGCAATTTTTTCTTGAAGGGGATGTCCCTTGATGCGAGCCTTGGTCATCGAAAATGTTCCATCCATCCTTGTGGTGGGAATAACAGGATCAAGATACAGATCCAGTACAGTATGATAATCTACTTTAGCACTGAACGATCCGGTTACATGTTTATGAAATATGCTCTTTTCACCCAGCACCTGGTACTCTCTGAAAAAGGAACTTATGGTTATGTCGTTAAGCTCTCCGTTAAAATCCAGATTGGTTCGATCAGGCTGGGGGACGTTCCATACGAAGGAGCCGGAGGCAGAGCCGTCAAAGAGGTTGATGGAGGCCTTATTCAAAGATATCTGTGAGGGGTTCGTGCCCGCTTCTGCCTTAAGATCCGTCATCGTTACTCCGGTTA
>JBEPXS010000171.1:0-7397 GCA_041641755.1 Balneolaceae bacterium | reverse complement strand
AAAGAAGATCGAAGAGGTGGAGGAGAAAGATCGACTTCGGCAATGGACCAACCCGATACGAGGAGATGAAATTATGGAAACGCTGGATCTTGAGCCGGGACCGGTTATCGGTGAAATCAAAAGTGCCATCAGGGAAGCAATCCTGGATGGTAAGATTCCCAACGAACACGATGCCGCCTTCGATTACATGATGGAGGTCAAAGATCAGTTTGTCAGTGATCAGTGATCAGTATGGCAGTGATTATGCATGCAGACATCATTACCTTTTCGATTGGGTTAATAGCACCATTAATTTTTATTCTTCATTTTTAATTATTATTTCCCCACTGTAAACTGACACACTGCCAAACTGATAACTGTAAACTGCCTATATGAAGTGGATTGCTGATTCATTTGCTAAAATCAATCTCGGTCTCCACGTGCTGGAGCGGCTGCCAACCGGTTATCACCGTATTGAAACGGGATTCTGCTTTATAAACTGGAGTGATCGTTTCGAGGTAAAAAAAGCCAGTCGATGGCAGCTGGATATGGATGATGAGAATATTTCAACCGGAGAAGACAACCTCATAAATCGGGCGGTAGAGCAGCTTAAACGGTATGTAGAGATCAAGAATGCCTATCATATCAAGGTGAAGAAACGCATTCCCGCCGGTGCAGGACTCGGAGGAGGCAGCAGCAATGCAGCACTCATCCTGCGCATGCTGAATAAAATAGAGGAACTGGGCCTTTCTGAGGAAGACCTTGTTGATCTGAGCCGCGATCTCGGGGCCGACGTCCCGTTGTTTATTAAAGGCAAAACCGGTATCGGCACCGGAATCGGGCATCAGATTAAGCCCCACGATATACAACCGAACTACTGGATCATCACCTGTTTCCCCAATGTTCAAAGCAGTACACCGGAAGCCTACAGTCACTGCCAGCCAAACCCGGACCCCGATTTTGATCTTGAGAAAACATTAACGGAAACCGACCCGGAAGAATGGCGTTACACGTTGCAAAATGACCTGGAACAAGCGGTGCTTCCGCGCCAGCACATTGTGGGTAATATGAAAGATCAGTTCTATGAGTTCGGAGCAGTATACGCTTCAATGAGTGGCAGCGGATCGGCGGTGTATGGACTTTTTGAACAGGATTTTGTGGCAACCAACGCCTATCACGGATTTGTTGATCTCGACTTCCCGACAAATATTACCAAACCCGGATTTGAGCCGGATCACGGGATTTATCGCAAGGATTAACTCAACATTTAAATCGATGGCTTTACAAAACCGTCACTTTCACGAGCTGTCATTGCGAGCTTGCGAAGCAATCTCCTTTTAGTGGCTCTGATCGAGAGATTGCTTCATTTCATTCGCAATGACGGTTCGTTTTGCAAAGCCCTTAAATCGATAAATCTTTTTGAATCAAATAGATCGCAAAAGAGTTATTTTACCCGTCATTTTTAATTGATCGATTTAAGCTTTTAATTAGCTACTCACTTGCAAGAAAAAAATTTTTATGGATAAGAAAGAAGTTACAAATCTGAAGCCACGTACCGGTATGGACGTGGAGTCTTTTAAGGAAGACATCAAACAACATCTTCACTACACTCTGGCCAAGGATAAATACTCCTCCACCGAGTGGGATATCTACCGCAGTATTGTAAAATCGGTGATGGACCGGCTGCACGATCGCTGGATCGATACGCAACAGCGGTATTACAAGCAGGATGTAAAACGGGTGTACTACCTGTCGATGGAGTACCTGATCGGCCGGCTGCTCGATAACATGCTTATCAACCTGGGCATGCAGGATGATGCGATCCAGGCGTTTGAAGAGATGGGACTGGACTACGAAAAGATCCGCAATGTGGAAGTAGATGCGGGGCTGGGCAACGGTGGACTGGGTAGACTGGCCGCCTGTTACCTGGATTCAATGGCAACACTGGGTATTCCGTCCATCGGGTATGGTATCCGGTACGATTACGGCATCTTTGACCAGGAAATCGAGAATGGCTGGCAGGTAGAGAAAGCCGACCTTTGGCTGCAATACGGTTATCCCTGGGGTATGGTGCGACCGAAAGTAGAATACCCGATCCGGTTTTATGGTGAGACGGTCTCGCATACGGGAGATGACGGGGAGCTGTACTTTGAATGGAAGAATACCCACGATGTGCTGGCTGTTGCTTATGATACCCCCATCCCCGGCTATAAGAATGATGTGGTAAATCACCTTCGACTCTGGAAGGCGACCGCTTCTCACGAGTTTGACCTGAAAAGCTTTAACCAGGGGGATTACATCGAAGCGGTACGCACCAATATGCTGGAGGAAAACATTTCGCGCGTGCTCTATCCCAACGACAAGGTATTCAAGGGACAGGAGCTGCGGCTGAAGCAGGAGTATTTCCTGGTGTCTGCCTCCGTGCAGGATGCGATCCGCCGCTTCAAAAAGCAGCACGACGATTTTCGAAAGTTACCGGAGAAAGTGGCCTTTCAATGCAACGACACGCATCCCAACCTGGCTGTTCCCGAACTGATGCGCATCCTTATGGATATTGAGGGACTGAACTGGGAAACCAGCTGGGAGATCACCACGCAGTGTATCAACTATACCAACCACACGCTGATGCCGGAGGCCCTCGAAAAATGGCCGATCTCGCTGATGCAGAACCTGCTGCCGCGCCACACCCAGATTATCCGTGAAATTGACCGCCGGTTTATCAATCGGATCCGGGCGGAGTTCCCGGACGATGAAGACCGGGTCAGCCGCATGCGGATTGTCGGTGAAGAGATGAATCCCGTAGTACAGATGGGACCGCTGGGCATTGTGGCGGCCAACAAGATAAATGGAGTCTCGAAGATCCATTCCGACTTGATGAAGAAAACGATCTTCAAGGATTATGCTGAACTCTATCCCGAAAAGTTTACGAATGTGACCAACGGCATTACCCCACGGCGCTGGCTCAAACAGTGCAACCCCGGCCTTTCTAATCTCATTACCGAAAAGATCGGTGATGAGTGGTTGACCAACTTGGACCAGCTACAACAGGTGGAGCAGTATGCTGATGACGAGGCGTTTAAAGAACGGTTCGACCAGATCAAGCACGACAACAAGGAGCGGCTGGCCGAATACATCAAGAACGAGCTGGGCGTTGAGGTGAATACCCATTCCATCTTCGATATCCAGATCAAGCGGATTCACGAGTATAAACGACAGTTGATGGCCGCCCTGCATGTGATTACGCTGTACAATCGCATTAAGGAGAACCCGGATACGGATATCGAACCGCGAACGGTTATTTTTGCGGGCAAGGCCGCTCCCGGATATACGACGGCCAAACAGCATATCAAACTGATTAATAATATTGGTAAGAAGGTGAATAACGATCCCGATGTGGGAGATAAGCTCAAATGTATTTTCCTGCCGAATTACCGCGTTTCCCTTGCGGAAAAAATGATTCCGGCCGCCGATCTCTCCGAGCAGATCTCCACCGCCGGAATGGAAGCCTCGGGAACCGGAAACATGAAGTTTGCCCTGAACGGGGCCCTCACCATCGGTACGCTCGACGGGGCCAACATCGAGATCCGCAACCAGGTGGGCGATGAGAATATATTTATCTTCGGTATGGAGGTCGATGATATTGAGCAGCTCCGGTCTGAGGGTTACAACCCGATGGATTTCTACAAAAACAACAAGGAGCTCAGGAAGGCGCTGGACCAGATTCGGGATGGCGTGTTCAGTCCCGAGGACCCGGATCTCTTTCAGCCGATTATCAACAACCTGCTGCACCACGGCGACTACTTTATGGTGCTGGCCGACTACCAGTCGTATGTGGACAAGCAGGAAGAGGTTGAAGAGGTGTACCGCGATAAAGAGGATTGGTACCGCCGGGCTATTATCAATGTAGCCAACATGGGATTCTTCTCCTCAGACCGCTCAATCGAAGACTACGCCGAACGGATCTGGGATGTGGAGCCGATGAAATAAAAAGCTGTGTGCGACGCACTTCCGAAGTGCGTCGCACATCATAAATAGTTTACATTTTTTTGAAGTCAGGGCATACTCTTAAATTCTTATGAAGGAGTCATCTCGACCGCAAGGGAGAGACCTTTGTTGAAAAGGGCATACCCCCGACGACAAAGATCACTCATTTCACAGGCACCATTCGAGATGAGTTGGAGGGTCATCGAGAAGCTCAATCCATGACTCTACTGTCGTCCTTCCGGCTGGAGTCCGCCGGCGTCAGACGGAATGGAGGAATCCCATCCGTCTGATAGAAGCATTCCCTCCAGAAACAGTATCTAAGTCTGATAGAACCGACGTTAGTTTAAATTTTTTGAATTGGCATTGCACTTCCCATTTTTCTTTTACCATAATTCTTCCATATTAGAGTAATAGCTGTCGATAAACCGTCGAAATAGTTAGAGAGGCCGCCAACAGAGAAATATTTCCAAGATATTGCCTTTTATACAGTACTAAGGAACAAATAATATTTATGTGGAATTTTTGGTCTTCAGGCCATTCCACTTAAGACTATGTTATATATGCCCAAATCAATCCATCTTGAAGTAAGAAGAAACCAATAACTTGAAGGAGCTCAGAAATGGCAACTATATTATTTGTACGTGCAAAATCAAAACTCGATTCAGCAGAGTTAGAAAACCGATTACTTGAGCGTCGTCCTCGCTTCCTTGATGTCCCAGGTCTGGTGCAGAAGGTATACGGGCGTGACAAATCGACTGGTGAAGTTTGTGGGATTTACTTTTTCGAAGATAAAAATGCACTGGCTAAATTTCGTGAAACCGAACTGGCAAAAACAATTCCGACTGCCTACGAAGTAGAAGATATACGATTAGAAACCTACGATTTTCTTTACCCACTCTACCCAGAACGTGGACCTATAGCCAAGTAATCATTCAGGTTTTAAAGCGCAACATAACAAGCGTTAGAAGCGGGGTCGTTATCCCTTGGTTCGTTACAGGCAACTCATAAAAGAAAAAATGATGAAACAATTATTTAAATACCTGTTCATCCTTAGCATTGTAATAGGATGTTCTGAACAGTCAAAACAGAATAATCAAGAAAATCAGAAACCTCAACAGTACACGGGGCCAATTATTGATATGCACATTCATGCGTATACTCAAAATGGTGGAATGTTTGGGTTAACTCATCCGCCCACACTACGAGGTGAAACATATGAGGGGGTGAAAAATGTCGATGAACACCAAAAGACAACAATTTCAAAGTTACGTGAACATAATATTGTCAAAGCCATAGTAACAGATGGACACGCATGGTATGATGAGATCCCGGATATAGTTCTAATTGCTGATTCAGAAGAAGAGCTTGCAACGCTTAGGGAAAAACATGCGTCAGGAAAGCTTCAGGCAATTGCCGAGATGTCGCCATTTTATGATGGCATTTTAGCCGATGACTCCTCTCAAATGAAATATTTTGAATTAGCGGAAGAATTAGAAATTCCAGTGGGGTTCCACATATTTCCGGGAGGACCTAATTATGGAATACACGTTATGCCTCAAATGCTGGGTGGGATGAGAACCTACAATGCTAATCCATTGCAATTAGAAAAAGCACTCGTTCAATATCCCAATTTAAAACTCTACATCATGCACGGAGGATGGCCTTATGTGGAAGATATTAAAGCTTTGATGTATGCACACCCAAATATATACATAGACATTGCGGTAACAAATTGGATTCTTCCACAGGAGGAATTTAACAAGTATATTAAGTCACTTATCGATGCAGGTTTTGGGGATAGAATTATGTATGGAACGGACCAAATGGTATGGCCTCAGGTTATTAGCGTAGGTATTGAGACAGTTAACAATGCTGACTTTCTAACTTTAGATCAAAAAGAGGATATTTTCTTTGATAATGCTGCGGAATTTCTCGGGCTCAGTGAGACTGAAATCGCTAAACTCAAAAGCCAATAACAAGTGCTAAAAATGAATATGCAAACTGAGTACTTTTCAAGGTCATTATGTACTCATTGATTTTTGGGGAACACGGTGTAAACCTTGTCTAAAGGATACTCCTTACCTCAAAGAGACTTATGTGAAATTTGGAAATGAAATTAAGTTCATCGGTATTACTATTAATAACCGGCAAAAAAATGTTATTGAATACGTTTAGGAAAACAAAATAAAGTGGCCTCAAATTTTTGTGCCTTTTGAATCCAGATCTTCTGCTGATATTATAGCGGCATATAACGTTAAAGCGTTTCCTTCACTTCTTCTAATCAGCCCTGAGAGAGATGTATTACTAGGAGTTCAAACTCGAAAGGATGTAGAGAAACTTAGAGGTGAAAAATTGATAAAAACTCTAGATTATACCTTAAATTGAATGGCCACTTGAAATATGTTGAAGCATTTCATTATACAGTTATACCTCAATCAATACATTTCTTTTATACCTAATGTGATTTCGTACGATCTATCGCACCCGTTACCACACTCCAAGTTTACCACAAAATAGGCTTTTGAAAGTTCTTCCTGACGATAGATTTTTGACAGCGTTACAAATCCTACAGCATCCGAGAATGTGTCATAAAAATTCATCCATGTGAGGCCAGGCCTCTCCTTAATTGCATTATACCTCTTCAAACTAATAGTTTGGATTTTAACTTTGGTATCGAGGGAATCTTTTAGGATAGCAGAAAGTGGTTTTTGAAAGTTTGGTCGAATGTAATAGTCATTTTGATATTCTAATCGATTAGCATCTACAATACTATCCCTTAAGATTACCATCCTATCTGATTGAAATAATGAATCCAAAGCCTGGCTATAAAAATCATAATCAGAACGTGAGGAAGAATCAGAAGAGCTTTTTTTGCAGAAGTTCAATAAAAAGCTACAGTTATTAATACTAGAATGCTGGATTTCGAATCCATGATCTTGAAAGGTTTAAATATCAAATAAATATACCTAACACGTTTAAAAAGGGAAATATCAATCCGCCGGCCGGCGGACTCACCTACATTTTAGGTATAGTATTTCATTTAATCCTCATTTCAAATCTATCGTTGGCAACCGGTGTCGTTGATTAAGCCCGGATTATCTTTCGATCCCTTCGGCGTGCCAGGTTGCTGCATCCAGATACCATTTACGCTAACAAACAGTTTTCAAATTTCAAACTATCTGACTACATTACTTGTACATGCAAATAAAGTGGAATGGTTATGGCACTTAAAGAATCAAAATTTAGTCATTGCCTGTATTACACGACAAATGTACTGTCCAGGAAGCTGACGAGGATGGCAGAGGAGACTTTTTCTCCACTGGGTCTGGCTCCGACGTACGCCTATCTACTGATGACCGTTAATAATCAACCCGGAATTCAGCCCGGCCAGATAAGTGATGAACTGGAGTTAAAGCCCTCCACGGTAACCAGGC
>JBEPXS010000170.1:0-7405 GCA_041641755.1 Balneolaceae bacterium | reverse complement strand
GACTTCCTGTTTGCGGGGGATCTTTCACGTATCGAACGGCAGCTTCACCATTATGGGTCGGGGTTGAATGCGATTCCTGTGTTAACTGAATACCGTGAAAATCCTGATGATATGTACCTGCTTCGCATTGGGTATGGTGGCGTTATGGGAGCCATCTCTAATATCACTCAGGATGGATTCGGTCCGGCCGGATTCCATTCGTACCCCTCAACACTCCGTATTGATTATTACTCTGGTGATTATGGCCCCGGTTTTTTTGGTCATGCCGTAAACACCGGAACCTACGTGGTAAACCACCCCGAGTTTGGCTGGCACGCTTTCGGCGGAAATGTGGAACATGAAGGAGATTGGATTTCGGTCAAACCTCTGGATTCGGCCCGTTCCAGAGTATACCTGGCGTCTGTTGGTTTATGGCTCACCCTGGATGCCGGTAAGTTCCGGATGGTCTCCATAAACCCGGAAAGTGGTGATGTCAGAATTGAACTGGCTTCAGCTACAGCTCATACTCCTTCAGCAAGGCTGCGGATTGAACAACCGACCGAGCCGGAAAGAGAAGGTAGCTATGAACCAGTTAAACAGTATAAAGTCGAGAGACAGGCTTACGTTGTCCCCCTTGCATCCGAAGATAATCTGGTTGAATTAACGAATTCAGAAGAATAAGAAATCAACGTAATTGTTCTATCGAAAATACCCTACTCACTAATCGCTTATCCCATATAAACATGACCCGTCCTGCCGTGAAAGGCAGGTTGGGCTTTATCAAACATTATGTGGCTATACCTGAAGACTTAGGTAATACAAGTATCCTGCATCCATAACTTGAACTACCAACAAGTTCAACAAGATATCTGCAGGTCTCGCTGGTAAATAACCTTGGGGGATTTACCCTGTGACTTGCGAGGTGCCAATTTCATTCTATTATCTCCTCCGATTGCATATCCACCATCTGTAGTTTCATGGATGGGCTGGTTCAGGAACTCCTCTGCCTTTTTCTTCGATGTAAAAATCACTGTTGATTTCTTTGCTTTCATATCCATTATGACCATGAGATAGCATATTAATCTTTATTATTAAACATCAATTGATCATAACTAAAACAGCTTGTCTTGAATTAGATTAAGAAGTAAAGAAAGAGTATTAACGAAATAATAACTAGACTCGGGAAGAGAGCAAATACAGAGCTATAACTTATTAGAAAGTTAAATTATTCTCTCAGTAATTTGGTGTCCCAGGCGATCTAAAGGATAGCTACCCTCGTCGATTGCTAGGATATCGATTTTCTGTGGCAAGTCCCAAAGCAGAGAGGTTTGCCTGTTTTGGATGATGATTTGGCTGCCGGCCTTATCCAATGCCTTAGCTCCTTCAATACCGTCGGAACCACCTCCCGACAGATATATAGCAAGCACCCGGTTCTTAAATATATCACTGGTGGATTCAAGCATTATATCCATCGATGGCCGGTAAACTTTTGCGTAAGGTTCGTGGAACAATGATATGGTTTGTTTACCATTTGTTCTTTTGATCCTGGCATGATACCCCCCCGGTGCTATATTGACTTCTCCGGCTTTTAGCTCGCTGCCATTTTGAGCTTCATTAACACTTAGATCAATAATACTGTTCAGATCTACCGCTAAAACCTCCGAAAATATTTTGGGCACATGTTGTACCACGAGCACTGGTACTGGCAGGTCCCGGGGGAGTTTGGACAGCAATCGGTACAGCGCAGGTATGCCACCCAGACATCCCGCCACGGTCAGCAGGTCTATATTGGGTAGCGACTGGTCGAATTTGGAGATCGGTATCTGGTCTTGTTTTTCAATCTGTTCATCTAGGTTTTTATGCTTTGCCAAAAGGGTCCGGTTGATTCGGGGCATAGCTTGAATGACCGGAATAAGCCGCGTCCTGAAATGTTCGCGCGTGTGATACGCTCCTGTGTCGCTGCTGGTTTTATTGATATATTCAACGGCTCCTTCTTTTAACGTTTTAAGGGCGATTTCAGCCCCTTCCCGGCTGTGAAGTGGTAAAATAATAATCGGCAGACGTGGATAGTTTTTACGTACCTCCTCAAAAATATCCATCTCTTCTGAATCGGGTCGATTGATCCCAAGTAGCAGCACATCCGGGGCTGCTATCTCCAGCTGATCGGTTATCTCAGCGTGCTGTTCCCCGGCCGCGGTAAATACAACGGAGAGGTCGGTTGCCTGTTCTACGATATCCTTCAGTCGTATGAGAAAAGTCGTATCTGGATCGATTATAAAGACATCTAGATTTTTCATAATGGAACGGGTCTTTAAGTTCTTATTTTAAGATCATGTAGAAGCGTGTCTGTTTAGGATTAGGCTTGAGGTAATTGGTCTGGTGGTACAGCCAGACCGTAAACCGTCAATTTCTGTCCTGTATATCTACGTAGTCACGTTCATTCTCTCCGGTATAGATTTGCCGGGGACGTGTGATCGGCTGTTTTTCCTCTATCATCTCTTTCCAGTTGGCGATCCAGCCCGGCATCCGCCCAAGGGCAAACATCACGGTAAACATTTCAGTGGGGATGCCCATGGCGCGGTAGAGGAGACCGGAATAGTAGTCGACATTGGGATACAGCTTTTTCTCCTTGAAGTAGTCATCATTTAGTGCCGCCTTTTCCAGCTTCTTGGCGACTTCCAGCAGGGGATCGTCAATATTTAGATCTTCAAGCACCTCGTCAGCTGATTCTTTTAGGATGGTCGCTCGCGGATCAAAGTTTTTGTAGACCCGGTGGCCAAAACCCATCAGGCGCTGGTCCGTCTTCTTATCCTTAAACTTCGATACCCATTTGGATATATTCTGGGCGCTGGTGCCCCCATCGTCATAGATCGTCTGTAGCATCTCTATCACGGCCTGGTTGGCCCCGCCGTGAAGGGGACCCCACAATGCCATGATTCCGGCTGAGGCGGCAGCATACAGGTTGGCCTGCGACGATCCCACCACGCGCACGGTAGACGTGGAGCAGTTCTGCTCGTGGTCGGCGTGAAGTATTAGAAGCTTGTTCAAAGCCCTAACCACTTTTTCGTTTATTTCGTAGTCTTCGGTGGGCTTGGCAAACATCATGTAGAGCAGGTTCGAACTGTAGTTTAACTTGTTTTGGGGATACATCACCGGATGGCCGATGCTGTTCTTGTAAGACCACGCTGCCAGTGTCGCACTTTTGGCAAGCAGCCGGTGGATTGTCAGATTTACGTCGTCTTCGTTTGGATTGGGATTCAGAACATCGGGATAGAACGAGGATAGGGCCCCAACCATCGAGGCTAGTACGCCCATCGGGTGAGCCCGCTGTGGGTATCCCTCAAAAAACTTCTTCATATCCTCATGAATGAGAGTGTGGTGGGTAACGCTGAATTTAAATGTATCAAGTTGCTCTTGTGTGGGCAGTTCACCGTATATTAACAGGTATGCAACCTCAAGGAACGAGGATTTTTCCGCGAGCTGTTCAATGGGATAGCCCCGGTATCTGAGCACACCTTCTTCACCATTGAGAAAGGTTATCTTACTCTTGGTTACGGCGGTGTTTTTCAGCCCGTAATCAAGCGTTACATATCCTGTCTCATTTCTCAGCTTGCTGATGTCCACGGCCTTCTCATTTTCACTACCCGTGACCTCCGGTAATTGAATCGATTTTTCTTTTAATTCTAGTTCCGAGTTCTCCATAATCATCCTTAATTGGGTTATAGATGCTGTTTTTGAATTTCTTATTAAATGATACAAATAATTTTGGATAAATAGGTATAAATATCATAATTTGTTTTTCAAACGGAATTAGGACAAGAAAAAATGATCACAGATTTCGGTTACGTTCTCCTATTTTTGACGACTGGTGCCCTCTTTGTAGGGCTTGTTCTTTTTATTGCAAATCTCATCCGCCCGAACCGCCCCAATGAGACGAAACTCCTGACCTATGAATGCGGTGAGATCCCCTTCGGTGACGCGCGCGTTCAGTTCAACAACCGGTTCTATATTATCGGGCTGATGTTTCTGATTTTTGAGGTGGAAATTCTACTGCTTTTTCCCTGGGCAGTGGTGTTCCAGGATATCGGATGGTTTGCTTACCTGGCGATGTTCGTTTTTGTAATCCTGATTTTTATCGGATTCATCTATGAGCTCGGCAAGGGTCAGCTCAGATGGGAAATCCCCGCTCCACGCATACCGTACTACAAGGAGGGGGTCGGTGTTGTCGAAAATGAGGATGTTGAAGATAATCGCACGGTCGGGATGACTTCCGTTGAGGATAAAACGTAGAACCATATAATAAAGCAGGCTGGATAACATGGGAATACTTGATAAAAAATATCACGACAGTAACATCATAATAGTTTCCCTTGAGAGTGCGCTCAACTGGGCAAGAAAAAACTCTCTCTGGTATGAACAGTTTGGGCTCGCATGCTGTGCTATCGAGATGATGGCTACAGCCGCCTCACGGTACGACTTTGACCGCTTTGGCATTATCCCGCGATCATCTCCCCGCCAGGCGGATGTCATGATCGTGGCCGGTACCGTAACCATGAAGATGGCCTCCCGCATCGAACGCCTCTACGAACAAATGGCCGAACCCCGCTATGTAATCAGCATGGGTTCCTGTTCCAATTGCGGCGGTCCGTACTGGGAGCACGGGTACCATGTGTTGAAAGGTGTGGACAAGGTGATTCCGGTTGATGTGTATGTGCCGGGCTGCCCGCCCCGACCTGAGGCACTACTCGAAGGATTTATAACGCTACAGAAAAAAATTACGGGTGAAACACTCATTGAGGAGAAGGAACAGGATGAGGAAGTAGCCCCCAACCCGAGACCGTCGGAGATTCATGAAACAACCTGAAGAAATATTTGAATACCTGCAACAGAAATTCGGTGAAGAGGGGCTGGAGTTCCAGGCTGGTGATGTCGGAGAGTCCTGGGTTCTGGTCGAAGCCTCCTCCATCCCCGATATGACGAAGTTTCTGCGGGATGACCCGGAGCTTCAATTTGATGTGCTGATGTGTCTGAGCGGAGTTCACTATGACAAAGAGGAAGAGCTCGGGGTGTCATATCATATCTACTCCACAAAACTAAATCACAAGCTGGCATTTAAGACGCGCGTCCCGGTTGACGAGCCCCATGTACCGACCGTTGAATCAATCTGGAAAACGGCAAACTGGCACGAACGGGAAGCCTGGGATATGGTGGGCGTGGTGTTTGATGGACATTCCAACCACCGGCGTATTCTTTGTCCCGTGGACTGGGAGGGACATCCGCTTAGAAAAGACTACGTGCAACAGGAATTTTACCAGGGTATTACAACCAGAGAATAACAGGTTTTGATGAATATGGAAATGAAGATGAAGATCAAGCCGAAAGAGAAGATCACCAGGAAAACCAATACACGGGAAATGACCATCAATATGGGCCCTCAGCATCCCTCCACGCACGGGGTGTTGCGTCTCGAGCTGGTGTTAGATGGTGAGGTTGTCGAGCAGGTACGTCCCAATATTGGGTATCTGCACCGCTGTTTTGAAAAGTATGCCGAACAACTCGGTGATTATGCCAAGGTCATCCCGTACACCGATCGGATGGACTACGTATCTGCTATGAACCAGGAGCACGGCTATGTGGTGGCCATGGAGCGGCTGTTGGAGATTGAGGTCCCCGAGCGGGTCGAATATATCCGGGTGATCCTTGCCGAACTGCAGCGCATTAGTAGTCACCTGCTGGGACTCGGGGCGTTTGGGCTCGATCTCGGCGCCTTTACCCCGTTCCTGTATTGCTTCACCGAGCGCGAGAAAATCCTCAACATATTTGAAAAAACAAGCGGTGCCCGCCTTCTCTACAACTACATGGCCGTTGGCGGACTGATGAAAGATGTCCATGAGGGATTCAAAAGCGAGGTAACTGATTTTATAAAGACGTTCCGGCCAAAGATCAAGGAGCTGAACGATCTTCTTTCCTACAACAGGATTTTCATAAATCGAACAGCCAATATCGGGGTGCTCCCCAAAGAAGTGGCGCTGAACTATGCAGCCTCCGGCCCTGTATTGAGGGGATCCGGAAAAAAGTGGGATATACGCAGGAACGATCCCTATTCTATTTATGACCGGTTTGATTTTGATATTCCTGTGGGAACCGGAGAGATGGGTACTATCGGTGACTGCTGGGACCGCTATATGGTACGCGTTCGTGAGATGGAACAGAGCCTCCGCATTATTGAGCAGGCGCTGGACGGTATGCCCGATGAGGGCGATGTGACCGAAGCCGTTCCCAAGCGGATACGACCCAAAGCAGGGGAGCTCTATGCCCGCACTGAAACACCCAGAGGAGAGCTGGGATATTACATCATCAGTGACAAATCGGGCGGGCCGTTTCGAGTGAAGGCCCGGGCACCCAGTTTTGTACACCTCAGTATGCTGCCCGCGATCTCGAAAGGAGCCCTTATCGCAGATATGGTGGCGATTGTCGGAAGTATTGACATCGTGCTCGGAGAGGTGGACCGCTAGAGGAAGTCGTTGGAAGAACAGATTTTCATTTGAAAGAAGTAAAAAAAATGAATCTATAAATTAGATAATAATATCTAAAACTATAATTAAATGGTTGAATATCTAGGAAATATACCTCCGGCACTTGCCATATTGATTCACGCGATTCTGCCGTTGACGGTTGTCCTCGTGTATGCACTTGTTGCCATCTGGGGTGAGCGAAAAATCGCCGGATTCATCCAGGACCGCCTCGGACCGATGCGGGTAGGAGGGTGGCACGGTTGGGCACAATCAATAGCGGACCTTCTCAAGTTACTGCAGAAAGAGGATATCGTACCGAAAGATGCCAGCAGGTTCCTGTTCAGATTCGCCCCGTTTATGATGTTTGCTGCATCCTACGCTGCATTTGCCGTGATTCCCTTCAGCAGTGCATATATAGGCAGTATGGTCAATATCGGAGTGTTCTACCTGCTTGCGGTTACCTCGCTGCTTACGCTGAGTGTGATCATGGCGGGCTGGGCCTCCAACAACAAATGGTCTCTGCTAGGAGGAATGCGGAGTGCGGCCCAGATGGTAAGCTATGAAGTGCCGACCATCGCAACGGTACTGACGGTGATCGTGGCTGCCGGCACTTTGAACCTGATGACGCTCACGGAGCTACAATCCGGCAACGACGTGCTCGGCTTCCTGCCCAACTGGTTTATCTTCCAGAACCCATTTCTGATAGTCGCATTCGGCATCTTTTTTATCTCAATCCTGGTGGAATCGCACCGGGTGCCGTTCGACCTCCCCGAGTCTGAATCGGAGCTGGTCGCTGGCTATCAGACCGAATATTCCGGGATGCGCTGGGCGATGTTCATGCTTTCGGAATATGCCGATATGCTCCTGCTGTCGCTGCTGGGAGCGGTGCTCTTCTTCGGAGGATGGAACAG
>JBEPXS010000169.1:0-7406 GCA_041641755.1 Balneolaceae bacterium | reverse complement strand
GGTTAGGAGGAATATCCTTTTTGAAGCTCTGATCGGGAGATTGCTTCACTCTGTTCGGCAATGACAGTTGGATTTGCACAGTCCTTTAAAAACAAAAATGGGTTAGTATCTCACCGGTCCGGCAGATACTAACCCACAATAAATTGCATAATCCATCTACTCTATATTGAGTAACCAAGCCTCTGAATTTACATACTCCCGTATATCCGAAAGTCCGGATTTAGCTTCAGCGTGCGATTTATAAGCATTGTAGGCCACATAATAAAACTCTGAATCCGGTTGGGTAAGAATCATTGCGTTATACCCTTCTTCTCCCAACTTATCTCTAAACTCAATGGCATTATTTTCATTAGTGAACGAAGCTGCAATAACAAAGTAACTGAAATTTTCAATACTATCTCTATCCGGACCTGATTGTGAGGTCACTGGCTTTTGTTCTTCTTCTGATGTTTCGTTCTGTCCTGTGACAGTAGTCTGAGTATCGGCCTTCTCTTCCTCTTTCGAAGCTGTATCAGTCTCAGCAGCGGTTTCAGTGTCCTCATGTTCGACGCCAAGATCAAGAGGAACCGGTTCTACATCCATCTCAGGGTCATTCATTACATCCTTTTCTTCTGTATCGCCCTCATCTGGGGTTTCCACCATATCAGCTTTTTCCTGCTCTACATCGGCTTCGTCTTCAGCAGGAGATCCTTCTTCAGTATTCTGTGTATCGTTCGGTTCTTCTTCCTCAGAAACAGAAGACTTTTCATTCGTATCATCAGAACTGTCCAAAGGCTCCATCTTTGTAGGACTATATTCTTCCTTCTCATCAATTTCTTTTCGAATTCGACGGCGTTCGTCATTCAGGACCTCAAACTTATTCTCAAGTTTCGTACCATACCTCTCCTGAATAGTAGGTTCAATTTCTGCCTGAACCAAGATAACCAATTCACGCATCTGGTAATCTTCAGAGTTAAAGCCAAACAGATAACGTAGCCCGAATAACCATGGGGGGAGATCCTTGAGTATCGGAATACCACGTCGTACCTCAGAGACTTCGGAGCGGTATAATCCTGCAATTGCAGTAGCTTCATTGTTAACCAGTATTGCCTGGGTTTCTGCCGTCTGTTTATTAACAATTGTACTAACCGGATCTGGCTGGGCGGATGACCTTTCCGCCTGAATATCTAGATGGATGACTGTTGTGTCATTCTGCTCAATAATGTTAGGAGTAACCGTTAAGATGGTACCCACACTAAAAAACTGGTCAGTCACGTTACCGGCAAAATCCCGCTGTTTAATGGAGAAGTCCTGGCCAACCTGGATTCTTCCTTCTTGACCATCCATTACTTTTACAGTGGGTGAAGCTAAAATCTCTCCTAGGTTATCAGCTTCAAAAGCGCTGAACAAAGCCTGTACCTCGATTCCGGAATTACCTATCTCACCAAAATTTATCAATGAGTTAAAGACATCTTGTGAAACACTTTGAGCACCTTTTGCATTGACTGAAACAAATTGGTCCTCAAAACCTTCGGTTCCGGGCAATTGACCGGAAGTACCACCACCGCCCTGTTGACCACCAACATAGTTACTTATATCTTCAGGTAGTCCTCCACTCAGTGTTGACCAGTCAACACCAATTTCACGTAATGCCCGGCGACTTCCTTCAAAGAATATGGCATTGATACGAACCTCCCGGCTGTCAATAGTAGCAATAACTTCTCCCTCACCCTGTTGTTGTGCCTGTTGCCCGCTTGTACCCGTTCCTTTAGCTGTTTCAACTTGACTTTGATAAGTTACGATTTCAAAAAAATCTTCCTGTTCCAAAAGGACATAGTCTTTAACACGCAGCATAAGGTCCAAGGCATCCCTCCAATGCATAGGTGGTATTGAGATCCCTATCGAGCTTTCTGTTTTAGTTCGATCGATAATCACCTTATTCAGATTTTCCTGCGCAAATTCATTGATAACGTCGAGAGCACGCTGAAAAGAAGTAGATCTGTCAAAGCTAACGACCTCATCCGGGTTGGTATATTCTCTGGGTATCCTGTCTTGGGCCTGAGCCTGCAAAGAAGGTAGGGTTAGAGAGTGTGCAATAAAGAGTAATAGCGGAAGTAATAAAATCCTCACGGTAGATATATTTATTTGTTTCATTGTTGAACCTCCTGTTCAAGCTCCAAAGTTACGCGCTCTATAATACCACCTTTATTTAATCTAAATGTCGCCGATTGTTGAGTTAAATTGATCGATACAAGTCTTCCTAAGAATACTTCATCACCAACTTCAATTCTTTTCATTCTTCCAGTTTGGTCAATTAAAAAGACTTTATCAGCACTAAGGGCTACTAAATTACTGCTTTCAACATTGGTTAGATTTTCCTCATTGGGCTGTATATCCCGGATAAGCGGATAAAACGGATTATAAACGGAACCTAATACCGATGAATTTGCAATAGTAAGTTCAGTAGGATCCAGAGCTGTTTCACGAACATAATAACTGGAAAGAGCAAAATTAAAGTTTACTCTACCATAAGACTCCAGATTGTTGATAGGTGATATATTTAAATTATCGATCTTATTTATAGGCTTGCTGAATTCAATTTTCTGGATAAAATTTACCACATTACGATAATAGCCTTCACCCGAAATACCCATGTTTATCACTCCGTACTGCCCTTCTGTGGTTGAATCCGTAAAAGTAAAAGTGAAATCAGTGGTAGCAACTCCCCTGTTCAGATTATTGACGAAATCAAAGACTTTATCCTCATTACTGCTGGGATAGAGAGCCTTGTCATAGTTTTTTATGTAATATTGGGCATCTTCAAATTGCACGGTGAGCGGTTCATATTGGCTTGCTGTCTGCTGCTTACTGGCTAGCTCAGAACGTTTTTCATCAACCTGTCCCTGCAAACTTTCAATTTCTGGTTCCTGTACAAAATAAAGATATGCCCATCCTCCAGCAGTAATGAGCAAGAAGACAAGTAATAGTATTAATGAATTTCTTATTGCGTACGACATAAAAAACTATTTACCCAAAATGGTTTTTAAATCTTCTGGACGTTCCGGAGAAAATTGAGTTTTATCTGAGGTAAACTCTTTAACAGCAATTGAGAATCGGTATATTTCCTGTTCTCGGATTTCTTCAATATTGACGCTCAACAATGTAGCCTCCGAAAAAATATCAACAACCCTTGGGATCTGATTACGGTATAAAGAATAACCACTCAGAAGCACATTATCTTCATTATATTGCATGCCTGTAAACCATGTACCCTGAACACTGCTCCTCATCCCCTGGTTTAAAATATCCAGTTTACTGCTCCACTCTTGGGTTCCCCGGCTGAGAGTATCCAGTAAAACCAACTCTTCACGCAAAGTAGCCAGATCATTTTGCAGTTTATTAACAGCATTAACCGTCGGATTTATCTGCTCAATTTGTGAATTAATGATGGTGAGCTCATTTTGCAAGTTTTGAATTTCCCTAGCATTCTGCTGATAAAAATGATTGATTCCCATTGGCGCAAGAAAAATGAGGAACAATAACAAAAATCCGTGCCATTGAAGCTTAAATATTTTTTGGCGTTCGATAACATAGGAAGGTAGCAACGAAAGATTTGGAAATTGCTCCTTATCAGCCCCGGATGCAGCCCACGCTACTCCGATAGCGGTTGTAAATGAGTTTGCGCTCGAAGGATCCTGATCTCCGTAGCTAAATTTCCTGCTGTCAAACTGGAAATTTTCAACCGTTATATCGGGAAAGTTTTGTTTGAAGAAATCTGTAGCTTCCTTTCCAACCGTGTTGTTGGCTAAAATTAGTCGGTCCAGGTTTGGAACTTCACCAGTATCTAATTGGAACAGGATTTTACTAAAAACAGTATTAAGAAAACCTCTTTTCCTGGTTCCTTCGTTGATAATGGGAGAAACGAGCCAGATTTCTTCGCCCTTCATAAAAATAAGACGACATCTTTCAGGACCAAACTGTATAATACCGGTAACCTGATCCCCGGGCAATACATAATTATTTCTGACCAGTCCTACGATGCCTACCTCATCGGGTAAGACATCTTCGATAAATAGTTTACCCCCATACAATTCTTGGGTATCATTTATTAGCCCAAGCAGTTTGGGTTCATGCTCAATTGAAGCTAATACCAGAGATCCATTCTCACGAATTTCATAATCATATAGATCAGAAGATTTTGCAACTCCATAGATCGATTCCAGCTTATCTTCCAGATCTTCAATTAAATCCTTCTTTTTAACCTCATTAAAATCTGTATCGCGAATTATCTGAAATATACTATCTCCGGCTTCTACATTAAGGGCCAGCTGTATACTCTTAGGATCAATTTCGGTAAGAACTTCATATAAGAGAACTTCATTAGACTGAGTTCCACCGCCACCGGTGTCCTCTACCATGTCAAGGGAAAGCATATCATCTTCCATTCCCTCGTCTTCCATATCATCGAGATTGATCTCTTCAGGCTCCTCCTGAGTTACCTCTTCCGACTCCTCAAGCCCAAAAATGGAATCTGCATCTTCATCGACAAACTCCTCCTCATTCATTGCTCCAGAGGCCTGTGTTCTACCAGACTTCAGATCTTCAACCAGAGAGATCCTGTCAAGCTTTACCAGATGTACCTTACCCTTTTCGGTTTTGACCCGGGCAATTTTTAATAAATTGTCCTCAATTACTATACCGGTATATTCGTTACTGCCGAACATCAAGCCATCATTATTGTTATTGTTGTTCTACTGAATATTGGATCACAATTCTCTCTCTGAAAGAAGCTGTAGTACACGCTTTTTATTGTTTGCATTATTAATTGCTTCTTCCCGGGAAATTTTTCCTTCGCTATATAACCTTTTAAGATCTTGTTCCATAGTGTTCATTCCCATTTTGCTACCTTCCATCAACATCTGATAAATTTCATTTACATTATTATTTCGGATAGCAGCTTTGACAGAACTGTTTACCAATAAAACTTCTTTGGCTAATACCCGCTTGCCGTCAAGGCTGGGAATAAGTTTCTGGCTGATTACACAAGTTAATACATCTGCCAGCCTGGTACGTACCCTGTTTTGCTCGTTCGGCGGTACCTCACCCAATATACGTTCTATACTTTCCATAGCTGAAGAGGTATGAAGGGTACCAAACGTTTTATGTCCGGAGTCTGTGATTTCAAGCGTAGTCATTATTGTTTCCGGATCCCTCAGCTCACCTACTACAATGATGTCTGGATCCTGGCGAAGAGCCTGTATGGCTCCTTCCTTAAATGAAGGGACATCTCTGCCAACCTCCCGATGTCGTACCACAGATCGTATGGGAGTATGAACCAATTCAACTGGCGATGCAATTATTACGATATGGGAATCGACACTACGGTTGTTAGCATCAATGATAGTATCAAGTGTAGATGACTTACCCGAACCGGTTATACCCGTTACGAGCGTAAGTCCATACTTGTAATATTTAAGGCTGAGAGCCTTGGCAACTTCCGGATGAAGGTTTAATCCCCGAAATGGACGGATCTCATTATCAATCTTCCGCATGTTAAGGGCAAGGTGTTCAAGGTCAAGATACATGTCGGCCCGGAACCGTTGATTTTCTTCCTCATTCAGGTCGACGGAGTAAGAGAAATCCAAATTCTTATTTTCCAGCAGATGCTGGCGTTGGGTAGGTGTTAAGACATTGTGCAATAGAAAGTCAGTTTCAACAAGATCTAGTTCTTGATCTAGTTTTTCAGATGGAGATTTGTCCCCGTGGATCCTGTACCAAATCCTTCCCCCACAACCGGGTCCACCGATATCGATATCGGAAGCCTCATTATCATTCATCTCCAGGAGGAAGTCCTCCAGAATATCCGTCAGGACTATACGGGTTTCCGAAGGTTGGTCTTCAATAATTCGACCTATCTCGTTGTGTCTTTCCAAGCCTTTGGTAGTCTTGGACAACTGCCCGGCCAAAGGCCGGATGAGATCTTTTATCCTGTTTGTTTCCAGAGCCTGTTCCATTTACCCTTTTATTACTTTTTGATCCGAAAATCCAACTTCGTTTATGATGCTACCTTATAAATAGATGTTTACAGATGACAGTTGTTACAATATTATCTGTCAATTCTTAAAAAAAGAAATATAATTATTAATTGTTTACAAATGTTTATATAAGTACTGTACTAGTATAGAAAAAATACTCAATATTAAAAAATTCTAATATTTATTTATTCATATATTCTTTTTGATAAGTGTAATATAGGATTAAATACAGAGAGGGGGTTAGTATCAGTTCTTACAACTTGTGTTCTCAATCATTACCATCCGGCATCATTCAGTAACTTTTTCTTCAATTTCAGAAGTTGTACGTTCATATTACTGATTTTTTTCTGTTGTATCTCAATAATATTGCGGGTAAAAATATTAAATAGTTTTTCCGGTTTCTTCCGGAAAAAGCTAAGTGCATCGTACCGTTTAAATTGAAGCAGAACACTTTCTCCTTCGGATACAACTTTTGCCATTCGGTTATTTTTACTGAATAAAAATGTTTCTCCCAAAAAATTTCCTTCCGACAAAACTGCCAGCTGAATATTATCTTTCCAAATTGTAACCTTTCCTTCAGCAATCAGGTAAGCAGAATTAACAAATTCAGACTCATTGATGATTATATCATCCTGTAAAAAACGTTCCTCCACCCCCAAGTTGAGGAACTCCATAATATCCTCGTAGTGAAAATTCCTCAATAACATGGGAGGCTCTTTTAGAAACCTCCGGATGTAATCGGGAGTAACATCACGTTCTGCTTTGTTATCATCAATCATTGTATTATCAGCTTAATTTGACCCCTAAAATTGGCTTCTCCGAATGTCAGTTTAGTACTGTCCTTTATTCTAATAGTAAAACTATTCAGCTTATTTTTATCAATTAATTCTTCAATCATTAATGTAATATAATGTTTACAGAAAACATCAGTCCTCAATCGTAATTGCCATAACTTCTTCGATTGTTGTAATTCCAGATTTTATCCGCTCGCGACCGGAGGCGCGCAGACTAAGCATTCCCTGGCTTATGGCATGTTCTTTGATTGCCATCTCATCTATTTCGCTGCCTGACTCAAGTATCATACTCCGAATTTCTTTGTCAAAATACAGGGCCTCCATAATTGCAGCCCGTCCTTTATAACCTATATCGTTACACTTGTCGCATCCTACTGCCCGGTAAAAGGTCGTTTCCTTAATTTCTTCTTCCGTAAACCCAATTCCCTTTGCCATCTCGGGATGGGGCTCATACTCTTCTTTACAATTGCTACATAACCGACGTACCAGTCGCTGTGCCATAATCAGGTTTACAGCATTGGCAATCAGAAAGGGTTCGACTCCCATCTTGTACAAACGAGAGATAGCGCTGGGAGCATCGTTGGTGTGCAGAGTAGAG
>JBEPXS010000168.1:0-7438 GCA_041641755.1 Balneolaceae bacterium | reverse complement strand
AACTGCAAGATCGGTTCGATAACAAGGATATTCAGCAAACCCGGAACCAAATTCAGTACCAGCCTGCTGCCGATTACGCCAAAAAAAATATTAATCTGATAGAGAGTGAATTTCGATCTGAAATAGAATCACTGGGAAAGCAACTTCTGGAACCCGGGCGTTGCCTGATTATGGGCGACCTCTGGCCCCCTTCCCTGCTCTTAGGAGGTCGAGATATGCGAATTATCGACTGGGAGTTTGTTCACTACGGTCGACCATTGCAGGATGTGGGACATTGGGCCGCTCACTGTTGGATGCAGGCACATACAGGTTCATCCGGCAAGCACGCACAAGAATGGAGGCATATTTGGGAATCATTTTGGGAAGCATATAAAAAGGCTACGGGAGAGCTTTTCGCGGAATTGTTTGATGAGCAAGAACTGAATTTAATAACCTCCCATATTGGAGCAGAAATTTTAATACGTGCTGCCGGACCATTCAAAGAGGGATACGTATACCAGGGATTTCATTCAGATCATGCTATAATAAATGAAGCAGTGAACTGTGCCGTAATGATTACAGAAAGCAAATTGTCAGATTTATGGGAGATGCCCGAATCTTAAAGTTAATGTATTCAACTGGTCAGGCTGAGATACGGAGAACTCAAATCAAAATAATTACCTGAAGTGTTTAGACCTCTTCCCCTGCGAAAACGGCTTTCATGTAGTCGCGACGCATTTCCGCGATGGCAGAAATAGAAATTCCTTTCGGGCATACAGCCTCACATTCAGCAAAGTTGGAGCAGTCGCCGAAGCCCTCTTCCTCCATCTGTTCGACCATCGAAATGGTTCGACGCTTCTTCTCCGGTTCACCCTGGGGCAGACGATTCAGGTGGGCCAGTTTGGCACCGGTAAACAGTGAAGCTGACGAGTTCGGACAAGCTGCCACACATGCCCCACACCCGATACAGGTCGCATAGTCGAAAGCGGTGTCAACAGTAAATTTGTCAATTGGAATGGCGTTGGCGTCCGGGGCTGAACCTGTTTTGGTGGAGACGTAACCACCGGCTTCAATAATTCGATCGAAGGCGCTGCGGTCAACCACCAGATCCTTGATAACAGGAAAGGCTTTGGCACGGAACGGCTCAATCACGATGGTATCCCCATCATTGTAATTACGCATATGAAGTTGGCAGGTACAGGTCAAATCCTTTGGGCCGTGGGCACGTCCGTTTATCATTAGGTTGCAGGAGCCGCAGATCCCCTCCCGGCAGTCGTAGTCAAACTCAACCGGTACTTCTCCCTTGGCTACCAGCTTTTCGTTCAACACGTCCAGCATCTCCAGAAACGACATATGCTCGTTGACATCATCGAGTGTGTAGTCAACCAGTTTGCCGGGCTGGTTCGGACCGTCCTGGCGCCAAATTTTTAAGTGTATGGTCATTGTCTCTGCCATAATTCCATCATCTTGTTGTTTTTCCACCAAAACACAGAACAGGAAATCGCCGTTGTTTTGGCGTCTTTGTGGTTAAACTATTTGTAACTTCTTTGTTTCAGCTCAACAAATTCAAATTCAAGGTTCTCCTTGTGGAGCTCCTCGGCAAGCTGCCCATTGAGTCCTTTAAACTCCCATGCCGCTACATAAGAATACTCTTCATCATTACGGAGTGCTTCGCCTTCTTCAGTTTGATGCTCCTTGCGAAGATGGCATCCGGCTGACTCATCCCGATGGAGAGCATCCTCCGCCATCAGCTCACCCAGCTCCAGGAAGTCGGCAACGCGTCCGGCAAACTCCAGGTATTTGTTATAGTTGGAGGCCTCACCGGGCACACGCACGTTCTGCCAGAAATCCTCACGTAACTCACGGATCTGTTGGATCGCCTCTTTCAAACCTTTCTCATTTCGGGAGATACCCACCTTATCCCACATGATCTGTCCCAGCTCGCGGTGATATTCAACCACGCTTTTATCACCATTTACATTCAGCAGCTTGTCAATGTGGTCTTGAGCGTTGCTTGAAGCTTCATCAAAAGCGTCATGCTTGGTATCGGCATCAGCCAGATCGTTATTGGCTATGTAATTTCCAATCGTGTAAGGAATAATAAAGTATCCATCGGAAAGCCCCTGCATCAAGGCACTGGCACCCAGGCGGTTGGCCCCGTGGTCAGAAAAATTAGCCTCTCCGGCCACAAACAGGCCGGGCACATTGCTCATCAGGTTGTAATCGACCCAAAGCCCACCCATGGTATAGTGCACGGCGGGGAAAATCCGCATCGGTACCTCATATGGATTATCACCGGTAATATTCTCATACATCTCAAAAAGGTTGCCGTACTTCTCCTCAATCGCCTTCTTGCCGTCGCGCTGTATGGCATCACGAAAATCAAGATACACAGCACGACCTGTCGGGCCTACCCCCATGCCATCGTCACACACCATCTTGGCATTTCTTGAGGCAACGTCACGGGGCACCAGGTTCCCGAAGCTAGGATATCGCTCCTCGAGATAGTAATAGCGATCCTCATCCGGGATATCATTGGGATGCCGATCGTCATTCTTGTCCTCTGGTACCCAGACACGTCCGTCATTTCGGAGACTTTCACTCATCAAGGTGAGCTTCGATTGATAGTCACCGGAAACAGGGATACAGGTCGGATGAATCTGCACGTAACAGGGATTGGCAAAGGTAGCTCCCCGCTTGTGGCAACGCCACGCCGCCGTTACATTTGAATTCTTGGCATTGGTAGAAAGATAGAAGACGTTCCCATATCCCCCGGTTGCCAATACAACCGCGTCTGCAATCCATCGTTTAATTTCACCGGAAACCAAATCACGTGTAATAATACCACGGGCCTTGCCATCAATAATTACCAGGTCCAGCATCTCATGGCGCGGATAATAATCAATTTTGCCCTCGTGAATCTGCCTCATCATTGCCTGGTATGCCCCCAGCAACAACTGCTGTCCTGTTTGTCCCCGCGCATAAAATGTACGGGATACCTGCGCTCCACCGAAGGAGCGATTTGCCAGCAACCCACCGTACTCCCGCGCAAAAGGTACACCCTGGGCTACAGCCTGGTCAATAATTTCATTTGAGATCTGCGCCAAACGGTACACATTTGATTCCCGAGAACGGTAATCCCCCCCTTTTATAGTATCATAGAAGAGGCGCCAGATACTGTCTCCATCGTTGGGATAGTTCTTGGCTGCGTTAATTCCACCCTGGGCGGCGATGCTGTGTGCACGACGGGCCGAATCCTGGATACAAAAGCTCTTGACATTGTATCCCAGTTCAGCCAGACTGGCCGCTGCAGATCCTCCGGCCAACCCGGTTCCAACAACAATAACCTCGTGCTTACGCTTGTTATTGGGAGCAACCAGCTTGATATCGTTCAAATGATTGGACCATTTTTCTTTTAGCGGTCCGGAAGGAACATTTGATTCTAAGTTCATGAATTAAACTCCATTTTATTTTGGAACACTGATGATACGGATCCAAGAGCCTTCTTTGCCTGGCAGTCCGTTTCATTTGTGTTCTGTCAAGGTGTAATTAGCGCGCCGGAACCACCGGTAAAATAGATATACAACGGTATGAAGATAAAGCCCACGGCCATTAAGATTGCAAAAATAACACCCGTCGTGTAAATCAGTCCAGAAAATTTATTGTGTTTCATAGTAAGGGAAGTGAAAGCACTCCAAAAACCATGCTTCAGGTGAAAGCCCAGAAGTATCATCACAAATGTATACCCGAACGCATATAGCGGACTCTGAAATTTTTGGATTACCAGCTCCTTAAGATCACGGGCGGGCTCCCCGTCAATCATCACGGTGTCGGTTGCCCCGAATTTGAAGGTATCGAGGTGGATCACGAGAAACACAAAAAGCACAATACCTGTAAAAATCATACTCTTCGAAGCCCAACTCATGTGGCTTGGACCACCTTTGCTATTGTATTCCCTATAGCCTTCAGGACGTGTTTTTCTGCGTTTCAGCCAAATAGAAACTCCCAGATAAGCATGTAGGAGAAAACCAACAGCAAGAACAGCTTCAATCAAATATAAAAACAAGCCCATGCTTTCAAGGGCCAGTGTATACTCATTAAAGGTCTGAGCATCGCCAAAAATGGTGAGGTTTCCCAGCAGGTGACCAATAATAAAAAGGATAAGGCCTACGCCCGTAATCCCGGTTAATATTTTTCTACCTACCTGTGATTCTAGCGCTTTTAAGATTGATGGCATCGCAGTCTGATCGGTGATTTTTCCTCTTTTAATACTGACGCTCAAAACTGAATGTCTGAGCCCCTCGTTCCAACGACTGAAAATGTAGCGAAATAAGTAAAAAGGCAAGGTTAGAAATCTCAAAAAATCGGAAAACACTAATTCAGAAGAGGTCTAAATTGCATTTCCTGTTTATTCAATCCGATGCAATTAATGACCGCACCATTTTATAACTTGTTATCAGCCGTTTGATAAATAAAAATATAACCAGAAACAGGCTTTTGCAGACCGTCACTGAACAAATATCTGAAACGTTCCGCGACAAGGAATCCAAATTTATTGGATTTCTTTTCCCAACAACAAACAAAAATGAGTTTGAGGCAAAGCTGGAACAGATCCGGTCTCAATATCCCGACGCCACCCACCACTGCTATGCCTGGCGTGTCAATCCGACCGATCTGCAAGAGTTTGCCCAGGATGACGGGGAGCCAAGCGGAACGGCGGGTCTGCCAATCCTGAATCAACTAAAATCCGGCAACCTGGTAAATTCTGCGGTTGTGGTGGTTCGCTACCATGGAGGTACAAATCTGGGTAAGTCGGGTTTGATACAGGCCTATGGACATACGGCTTCCCTCTGCATCGAGAAGGCCACGCTCAGTCCAGTCATTCGTACTCATAAGTTTGAGCTGAACTATCCGTACGACAAACAAAATGAAATCGACAAACTGAAGTCCACCTTTCAACTCGTCGAACTGGATGCGGAGTACCTGGCCGATGTTACTCTTACGCTGGCATGTCGCCTTACCGAAGCCATGAACCTACAAGCACGGCTGGACCGACTGCAGCACCTGAATATTACATATAAAGACTTGGGGAAGGGGTTCATCGTACGGTGAGCTTTATTTTCCCTCCCCCTGCTTTCAATGGCACTGATAATAACTACTGTTGTCCCTCCCCTGAAGCTGATCAAAATGAAGCTGAAACTCTGGTCCCGGCTGCTTACTTTAGACCCTTCAATCGGAGCATCATGATTTGTTATGAAAATTTATACTAAAAAAGGAGACAAAGGCGACACCTCATTGTTTGGCGGGGATCGCGTTTCAAAATCATCCAAACGGATTGAGGCCTACGGAACAGTGGATGAACTCAATTCCCAGATCGGGTTGGTATTGAGTTCGGGTATGTCTGAGGAGGGCGAAGAGCTGATACGGACTATCCAGGATCATCTCTTTATTTTAGGGGCTGATCTGGCTACCCCCTCTTCCGCCGACACCCGTATTGACCGTATCGGTGAGTCACAAGTCCAATTCCTGGAAGAAGCCATCGACCGGATGGAGAGTGACCTGCCACCGCTAAAGAATTTTGTACTGCCCGGCGGGGCTCAGACTGGTGCGCAACTACATGTGGCCCGAACCATCTGCAGACGTGCCGAACGCGCTGTAGTTCAATGCAGCCAGAAAGAAGAGGTCTCAGAGGTAGCAATCAAATACCTCAACAGGCTGTCAGACCTGCTTTTTGTGGCTGCCCGGTTTGAGAACAAACATGCGGGAACCAAGGAGACTACCTGGAAGCCGGACCGTGATAATTGATTAAAAACCGTTAACACAAACATTTTTAAAAGTACGCAGCCAGAATAACAAAGACTCATAACTCAAGATAACACACCAATATGGCTTTAATGATTTCTGTCTCGGGCATCCGGGGCATTTTTGGTACCGACCTTACCCCTGAAAACCTGACTCGTTTTACAGCAGCTTACGGAACCTGGATTAACCGTGGAACGGTGGTTGTGGGACGCGATACTCGCGTGACCGGGCAAATTTGTGAAGACCTGGTCGTATCCACGCTTCAGTCGGTGGGTTGTGATGTCATTAAAGTAGGTATTGTCCCTACCCCTACCGTTGCCATGTCGGTTCTTGAGCATGAGGCAGATGGTGGTATCATTTTGTCGGCCAGCCATAATCCCGCCGAATGGAATGCCCTTAAACTCCTGAACGGCAAGAGTGAATTCCTTGACTCGAGCCAGGGGCAGCGGGTAATAGAAATTTCCGAGAAACAGGAGTTCAATTATCAAAAGTACGAAACGGTAGGGGGCGTTTCAGAAGACCGCCAGGCCCTGGACAAGCATATCAGCCATATCCTTAATCTGCCATATATCGATAAATCTAAAATAGCGGGTGCCAATCTCTCTGTGGCCATTGACCCAGTCAACGGAACCGGTGGCATCGCTCTCCCCCCCCTGCTGGAGGCCCTTGGTGTTGAGAAGATTCATAAAATAAACGAAGCACCCACCGGCATTTTTGCCCACAATCCAGAACCATTGGCCGAACACATGCAGGACATCTGCAATCTGGTCAAAGAAAAATCCTGTGACCTGGGCATAGTCACCGACCCCGATGCCGACCGGTTGGCCCTGGTTACCAATACCGGTGAACTGTTTGGGGAGGAGAACACCCAGGCTGCTGCTTTTGACTTCGTGCTCGAAAAACGGTCAGGGGCTACCGCTACAAACCTCTCCTCCTCGATGGTAGCTGACGATGTAACCAATAAATACAATCAAACCTGTCATCGCTCTGCGGTGGGAGAGATAAACGTCGTCAAAAAAATGCAGGAGGTTGATGCCGTTATTGGTGGAGAAGGAAATGGGGGCGTAATCAATCCCGATCTGCATTACGGCCGGGATGCCCTGGTAGGTGTAGCAATGATCTTACAGATGCTGGCCGAACGCAATATTACTCTGGCAGAATATAAACAGAGTCTGCCAAGCTATCATATCAGCAAAAAGAAGCTTCAGCTTGGTGATGTTGACGGGGATAAAGTCCTGGAAAATGCACTTCGGATATATTCCGACCGGGATCCCATCACTACAGATGGTGTAAAAATTCATTTTGAAGAAGGTTGGGTTCACCTCAGAAAATCGAATACCGAGCCGATTATCCGGGTGTATTCAGAAGCCAAATCACCTGATATAGCTGATGAGTTGGGTGAGCGTGTCAAAAAAGAGGTTCTGAACTAGCTATATGTGCGAAGCACTTCGAAAGCGAATCGTGCATTCCTTTTTCAAAAAAATAAACCGATTTCAATCTGTTCTCTACTTTTTTATTTTAGATTCAATCTTTGTATCAACTTTTAATTTTATCCTCAATCTAATTTTATATGATTGTTTCAATGACTGGCTTTGGTCGGGGTGAAGCCTCAGCTGACGGATTTGCTGTTACCGCTGAGGTCAGAGCTGTTAACAGC
>JBEPXS010000167.1:0-7445 GCA_041641755.1 Balneolaceae bacterium | reverse complement strand
ATAGCTTCTACATTTTATGCGCATAGCTTACATATTTTATAGGCATAAAAATATTTTTTGTGCTTATAGGTTTTAAACAGGTTTTTCATTAAAACAACGCTTCGTCATCCTGAGTGTGGTGGAACGGAACCGAAGGACGGGGTTTTAATAAAAATCTTCGGCAGCCTTTATTAATGACCGTTCGTTGGTCCAGACCTTATGTCAAGGTTTTTCGTTTTGGCTTGGTCCCGATAGCCTTCGAGAGAGATCCTTGGTGAAATAGCATGCCCCTGGATACAAAGTTCTCTCATGCCGCAGGCTCCATTCGAGATGACAGGGGGATAGTATTTATTTCGATTATTATTTCGAACTGATGTAGGTTAGCTAATTGAGCTATTACCATTCTCTTCCAGCAGTCATTTTGTTGATATAAGGATTGAATTCATCTCACGGTCAGGGTACATTCGATTGTAGCGGGGTACAGGTGAAGGGACCTGTAAACTGCCATGTTATATTTTCATTCTATTCAAGATATCGATTGGAGTACTATATGCCTGCTGAATCGGACAAAGAATTACGTTACCTGGAGTTGCTGTCGAAGCAGTATCCATCCATCAGGGCAGCGTCCACCGAAATTATCAACCTCAGTGCCATGCTGGAACTGCCCAAAGGAACCGAGCATTTTATCTCTGACATCCATGGAGAGTACGAGTCGTTTCTGCATGTGCTCAGAAACGGTTCCGGGTCCATCAAGCGACGGATTAATGAAGTTTTCGCTTCGGAGCTGGATGACCGGGAAAAACAAAACCTGGCCACATTGATCTATTATCCCGAAGAAAAGATGGCCTTCATCCTTAAAGAGATTTCAAACCCGGATGACTGGTATCGGCAGACGCTGTTTCAGCTCATTAAGCTTTGCCGCGTCTACTCATCCAAATATACCCGGAAAGAGGTACGCAAAGCACTTCCCGGCGAATTCAGCTATATCATTGAAGAGCTGTTGCATGAACAGGAGAGCAAAAAGAACCGCCAAAAATATTACAACAGCATTATCGACTCCATCATAGAAACTGACCGCGCCGGTGCATTCATCGTAGCCCTGGCACGCCTGATACAGCGGCTCACGATTGCCCGACTCCATGTGATCGGTGATGTGTACGACCGCGGTCCCGGGGCGCACATCATTATGGATAAATTGATGGATCACCACGCCGTCGACTTCCAGTGGGGCAATCACGATATCGTATGGATGGGAGCGGCCGCCGGCAGCAGGGCCTGCATTGCCAATGTGATCCGTGTTTCACTTCGCTACTCCAACATGGAAACGCTGGAAAACGGGTACGGCATCAGCATGCTGCCGCTGATCTCCCTGGCAGTGGATGTATACGGAGACGATCCCTGTGAACAGTTCCAACCCAAAAATGCCACCGAGGAATTTACCAAGAATGAGCAGCGGCTGATGGCCCAGATGCAAAAGGCGATTACGATGATCCAACTGAAGCTGGAAGGCCAGATTATTCAGCGCCGGCCGCAATACCAGATGGATGATCGGCTACTGTTAGATAAAGTCGATTATGAACAGGGAACAGTTCAGCTTGGCGGGAGAGCCTACCCTCTTGTTGATACTCATTTTCCCACGGTCGATCCTGCCGATCCGTATAAACTTTCCGAGCAGGAAGAAGCCGTCATCGAAAAAATCCGACTCTCTTTCAAAAACAGTGAGAAATTGCAGGATCACGTGCGGTTGCTGTTTTCGAAAGGCAGCATGTATCTGACTCAAAACGACAACCTTCTGTACCACGGGTGCATCCCGATGACTAAAAACGGTCGCTTGCGTCACTTTACGTTCGATGGCGTGGCCCACAGTCCCAAGAGTTTTATGGATCGCCTGGACCGGCTTGCGCGGCAGGGATATTTTGCCAACGATAATCCCGATAAAAAACAATACGGGATGGATACCATGTGGTACCTGTGGAGTGGATCCCAGTCTCCCCTCTTCGGCAAAGACAAGATGGCTACGTTTGAACGCTATTTTATTGAGGATGCCTCGACTCACAAGGAAGAGATGAATCCCTATTACGATTATCGCACCAATGAAGAGGTCGCGGAAAAAATTCTGGAAGAGTTCAGCGTCGATACGGAAAACGGACATATCATAAACGGGCATGTTCCGGTTAAAGTGACCAAGGGTGAAAGTCCCGTAAAAGGCGGTGGCAAACTGCTTGTGATCGATGGCGGCTTTGCAAAGGCGTACCAGGACAAGACCGGAATCGCCGGCTATACGCTGATTTTCAATTCATACGGACTGATCCTGGCTGCACATGAGCCGTTCGAGTCGCGCCAGAAAGCGATAGAGGAAGAGATCGACATCCACTCCAAGACCAAAGTATTGGAACAGAACAGTGAACGCATTCGCGTACGGGATACCGACAACGGGCGGGAGATCCAGACCAAAATTGACAACCTGAAGAATCTTTTAGAGGCCTACCGTTCAGGATTGATTAAGGAAGCGTAAAAATTAAGGTTTCCTGCACTGTTGCTTCATAGATTAAACCTGAATTTTGGTAGTATTATGCATATTTCATATTACTTTAGTTAAAAACAGCATCTTTGCTTTTCCAATATGCTGGCTTTTTAATACATAATTCAATTATTGACTCAATGCTATAACTTCAGCAGACTTTGTTAACTGAAAAACTGACACACTGATAACTTTAAAGCCAAATTATGGATCCCGTCACTCATGGACTTATTGGTGCAGCGACTTCGCAGTCATTTGCCCCGAAAGAAAAATTACGGGCAGCAGCACTGCTCGGTGCCGCCGGCGGCATGCTCCCCGACCTTGATGTACTGATCGACAGTTCATCAGATCCCCTGATGCAACTGGAATTCCACCGGCAGTTTACCCATGCGCTGGTATTTATCCCCGTTGGTGCTCTTATTGTCACGGGTCTGCTCTGGTGGCTGGTCCGTAACCAGCTGACGTTCAGGGAGACCTATCTTTTCAGCTTACTCGGAATTGCCACAGCTGGTTTTGTTGATGTTTTCACAAGCTACGGCGTACAACTGTTGTGGCCCCTGACCGACACCCGGTTTGCCTTGAACCTTGTTTCCGTCTTCGATCCGCTGTTCAGCCTGGGCCTGCTGCTGGGAGTCGGGATTACCACCTATAGTGAGAAGAATAGCTACAGGCGGGCAGGCCTTGGCTGGGTAGGCGTGTACCTGCTCTTTGCCCTCACACAACAACAAAAGGCCGAAATCGCGGGACAGAAACTAGCCGTGCAGCGTAACCACTTTACCGAACAACTTATCGTCAAACCCACCATCGGCAACTCAATACTGTGGAGTGTTCGATACATCAGTGGCGGGCGACTCTACGCCGACGGGGTACACATCAATCCATTTGGAAATGTTAAAGCATACCGGGGAGAATCCGCTGAACTGCTTCGATGGCGTCAACAGTATTCCGATATCAAAGGCACCGTATTATATAAGGATATCCGGCGATTTGCCCAGCTTTCTGACAATATTCTTGTAAAACATCCCGACCATCCGAATGTAATTGGTGACGGACGCTATTCCATGCTGCCCACTACCATAGAACCGCTCTGGGGGATTAAGGTCGATACTGCAAAACCAGCCCGCCATGTGGAATTTAATACGTATCGGGAGCTCAGCCCGGAGATACAGGATACGTTCTTCAATATGGTGCTTGGGGGAAAACAAATAACTAGAGTTTTAAAATGATACTTGGTAGTCGTCCCAAAAAACCAACGAATAATTTAAATGAACCCTATTCGGGATAAGAACCGACAGAACCAATTAAATTGTTCATTTTTATTCAATGACCAAGACAAGAGGTTGAGAAGCCCTAAGTCCTGATTTTTGCTCAACTCCTCTTAATGTGGTGTTCCTTTTGTCTTGATCCACACGCAGTCGGACAGGCTCCAAAACGAACCAAAAACCCAAGAAGAATTTAAATCAACGTCAGTTCGACATAATTTCTGAAGTCTACGTATACTCTTAAACCCCTATTTAAGTATCCTCTAAAAGACCGCAAAGGAGAGAGCTTTGTTGAAAAGGGGAGCCCTTGGATACAAAGATCTCTCATTACGCAAGCTCCATTCGAGATGACTGGGGATTAGTATTTATTTCTATTTTTATATTGAACTGATGTTAACTTACCTGATTTGACTTCAGAGAAGGTATTGTATTGGTGCGTTGCCAAATCAAACTCAAACAGAAATTCTTCGAGTTCTTCAATTACTGCTATAAAACTGGTTGTATGGAACCCCTTATGGATGAAAATGTAGAGATTCATTATAATGCCACCAACGTGGGATCCGGGTCCCGAAAGCTTTCGGGATACGATACCCCGGTGAGTTTTTTAGTTCGTTTTTTCCTCATTGAAAAAATGAACGACTCAAATAGTGGGTAATGGGCAGAAAAAAAGAATAGTTAGCAACCTTTTGACCTGAATAAAGTTATAGTTTAATCAATCAGCCACTTCAGGGTATCTACCCCATCAGGCTTCCAGGATATCGGCGGACTTTGGGCAGTCCCGAGGAGTTCAATTCGACCGTCGAACCCTGCTATTTTCGTTTTCGGATTGGAGACATAAATACTTTGCAGTCGTTCGCCGAATCGGTCGGCCAACTCCGCGGCAATTTGCTCGTCTCCCTCCTTCCAGTAGCAGATAAAATCCTGGTCAAATTCCAATCCTCCCTCCTGCAATAAAAAATCATCCAGCCATATTTGGGGTCGCTCCACAGCTTTGTTGTATGCATACCGGTGTTCCAGTCTGGGGCCCGGGTCCTGGTGCTGGGGATTCTCCTCCCAAAAAGTCTCGATCTGTTCGTTGAGTTTATCCGCAACATCGTCGAGCCCGAACGGGGCAACCACCACCGCCACCGACCGACAACCTTTGCCCCCGTAACGAAAAATTCCTTCCACCAGATCTTCCAGTGACTCCTGTTTTTGATCCTCCAGGTAAGCCATTGAAAAATGCGCCGTGCGGATCAGGTATTCGGTATCCGATTTGGCCAGGTTAAGTTTGCTGATCGACTTTTTTACACCCGGTACAGAATCTTCAGAACCAGCAAAAAGAATAGAATCGGTCTGCAGTCCCTCAAAATAATTCAGGTTGTGCACCCACTGAATATCAACGTCCGAAAAGGCATCTGTTTTTTTTACCTCGTTCAGAAAAGTGGGTAGCAGATAGGGATCCTTACGGGAAATTTTACCATAATACGTGGCACCGCTCAATATCGTGGCAAAGGCAGCCTGGAATCCCACCAGAGGAATATTGCCGGCATGCAGACAGAGCACATTTTTCCCAGCCGCATTATTGGACTCATCCAGACCGGCCTGTTCAACCCAATTCCGTATTGAGCTCTCATCCACTGAATCCTTAATAGCTAATAGAGCGTGCTTTATATCTTCAAAATTGAAAAATTCTTCTCTCACCGATTGGTCATACGCCTGGCTCAGATAGTCATTATCCTTGCTTAGCCAGTTGTCGGTGGCCTCTGTCAGCGCATCAATACGTTCATCCAGGTCCATGATGATACTTTTGAAATTAATCCTCATCAATCAAAAAGTTACATCCGCGCAGATCCTTCGGATTCCAGCGGCCCAGTACTTTAAACCGCCCGTCCTTATGCCGAATACCCTTATCACCTGTTAACAGGAAAGAACAGGAGTGCACATTTGCAAGATCTACAACACCGATCAGCCCCTCCTGAAAATGAGCCATTTCCAAGAGTGGATTTTCAGGGTTCATGATCTTCACCTTCATCCATGGTGCCGGCTTAAGCCACATTCCACCGGTAGCATACGCCTGGCTGAGTAGTTCGCACATGCCATATTCAGAATGAATACGACTTTGATTCAGGCCAAAACCTTCGGCCAGTTGTTCGTGCAACTCTTGTTTGCCGATCTCGCGCCGGTGTGTTTTCATTCCGCCGGTTTCTATGACGATGCTGTTGCCGGGTAAATCGGTAGTGTTTGCTTCTACCAGATCCAGTAACCCAAATGCTGCACCGAAAAGAATGAGCTTCTTGCCCTGGTCATGCACATGTTTAATCGCCTGTTTTTCAAGAGGGGCATCCAAGGGCAGGAAGCGGCTCAGCCCGGAGTTATCGGTTTCTATGAGTTCTTTTAGCATCCATATGAGGGAGGAGTCAGGATTTTCTGAGTAACCGGGTGTGTAGGCCCATATCACTGCATTATCCAGATCATAGAATTGTTGAAATCCGCGCAGCAATGATTCCCTGTAGACCTCTTCATCTGCCACAAGGTGACGACTAAGACCCATCCCAGAAGTTCCACTGCTTTGGAATACGAGATCCGGCTTTTCATTCGGGCGGCAGGTAACTACCGCATCTTTATAGGCGTTGACCGGCAGTAACGGCGGTCGGGAACCGGAACTATACTCATATGACAAGGCATCACAAAATCGACGATAGACGACATTATGGTCATACTGGTAATTGAATACCTTCTCCACTTTTTCAGAAAAATTAATTTTTTCATCAAAAATGAATTCTTTCCAGTCGGTCATATAAAATATTTTTATGCATGTGCGACGCACTTCGGAAGTGCATCATACATAGCTCAACTTCTTTACTCATCCAGCGTTAACACCTCGATAGAGCGAAAATGGGTCGGGTGGCTTTCCGCCTGGATTGCGATATAACCCTCCTCTATAAGCAAGTTTTCGGTCCCTGCCGGCAGAAGCCTGCGGGCATTTGCATCGGTGGTATCGTATTGGGGATTAGTGTACGACATCACCTGTTTGCCATTCACGAAATGGCGAATGATCTCACTCCCCCTGAGCTCCGCTTCAACGGTAACCCATTGATCACCATGATAAGTCTCCGAACCAGAGTTTACACAGTGTTGTGTGATTATTTCCCCGTTCATCTCAATGTGTGTTCCCATAGAGCACATATTGGCTGTGGAGCGTTCATCGGTACCATTACCTCCCAACAACTGCACTTCTACAGAAACCGGGGAAGGTTGGTCCTTACCCATCGTTTGAGGGGGCTGGGCGTGCAGCTTCAGACCGTTATTTCGCCAGGCCCAGTCCGGGGCACCGGGCACCTGTTCTCCCACGAACCGGTACTCTGCCCGGATCTTGTAGTGGGAGTAAGGGGTTTTGTAGTACAAATGACCGAATTTATCATTGAATGCTTCATAGTTTTCATAGGATACTTTAAGCAATCCGTCTTCCACCCGAAACGTATTTTTATAGTTGACTCCCAGATCCTCACCGGCAAATTTTGGCGTCCATCCTTCCAGGTTTTTGCCATTAAAAATCGGAATCCATTCGTCAGCCGTAGTCTCGGAAGATGACTCTTCCTGCAGTGCCAGTCCGGTTATAATCAAGAGACACCCCAAAACAGCAATATTCAATATTTTCATTTATCAATCCTTCAGATTAAAGTTTTCTTCAGGCTCAATAA
>JBEPXS010000166.1:0-7476 GCA_041641755.1 Balneolaceae bacterium | reverse complement strand
TAAGCTTGGTTTTGGCGGGTATGGTGGCTGAAGGTACCAGTGATATATTGCGAATTTATCACTTGGACCGCGGATACGAAAAATTGGAGGATAAGCTAAACGCTGTGGGAGCTAATATCAGCAGAATAGAGCAAAAAGAGTGAGAAGCAGAAAAAAAAGAGGGTCTAGGGGTAAAGAACTGATATATTGGGGAGAATGAAGCCATTCTAAATCCTGTTACAATAAGTAGCTGTTTTTTACATTTACATTAATAGTAAACTAACTGTATATTATTATCTAGTTACTACTGGTTTTTTTGAAAAAGGTATTCAGAGTTTATTCATTTTTTTGGATGTAATTGCAGGTTTTAGTGTTGGTACAAACAACTTGGAAAAAACTTATTACTGATCTTTTACATATCGTAAAACGATTAATCTGCATGAGAGGTATTGACTCTCCTGAAACTTATGCTGTAAGCCTGCGGTGGACACCCGCCTCTGAATGTGGCTACCTGAATAACAGCCAATCGATTAACAGAAATTTTAATGTAGCGGTTGCTGAACCTCCGCTATCGACAGAATTTGTCAGTGTCTTCAAAAATTTTGGATCAATGATTTACAACGAATTTATTTATGACTCAATGTGCTTGGAGGACAGCAACCGCGTGAAAGGAACGAAATTCAATGAAGAATCAAATCATTATTCACGCAAAGGGGAAGCAAACCCGAATAGCTCTCCTGGAAAATGGAGAACTTGCACAGCTTTTTATAGAATCTGAAGAAAACAAACGAACAGTAGGGAATATATACCTGGCTCAGGTACACAAGGTAATGAGTGGTATTCGTGCCGCTTTTATCGACATGGGTACCCCTAAAGATGCTTTTCTACACTTTTCTGATGCGGGTGACCATCTCAAGGAATATGTACAGATGCTCAATGGACGTGATGCCATTGACAAGAATGTCCGCAAGGAGCTTTCCAAAACCAACTTCGACAAAATATCCAACTACCAGAAGCAAACCTGGGCCGGACGTATCCTTAATCCGGGTCAACGTTTACTGGTGCAGATTGTCAAGGAGCCTATCGGTTCAAAAGGGCCCCGGGTATCTACCGATATTACAATTGCCGGACGTTTCCTGGTACTTATCCCAATGGGCGAATATATCGCTGTATCACGTAAAATAAACAACTATAAAGAACGACGTCGCCTGAAAGGGATTGTTGGATCCATGCTTCCCGACGGATTCGGTGTAATCGTACGTACTGTAGCCTCTGGGCAGGATGAAGAGGCAATTGAGGACGATATGCGGAATGTGCTGAAAAAATGGGAAAAAATCCTCGGCCGGCTCGAGGATGCCAAACCTCCTTCCCTGCTGTATGAGGATTTGAGCATGACGGAAAGTCTTATTCGCGACCTGTTTGCCAAGCAGTATGACAGAGTCTTAATCGACGAACCACAATTGTTTAAGGAACTGAAGTCATATGTAAGCCAGATTGCTCCCCAGATGCTGCCCAATGTGGAGCTCTACAAAGGGCGCGAGCATATCTTTGACTTCATGAAAATTGCAAAAGATGTCGACTCTATCTTTAGCCCACGGGTACGGATGCCCTCCGGCGGATACCTTATTTTTGAGCAAACCGAAGCGATGTATGTGGTAGACGTAAACTCGGGTCCATATGCTGCCAAGAAAAAACAGGAGGACAACTCCCTGAAAACAAATTTGGAGGCCGCTCGGGAGGTGGCCAAACAGTTGCGACTTCGAGATATCGGAGGTATCATCGTTGTTGACTTCATCGACCTGAAGAATGATAAAAACCGTAAGAAAATTTATGATGAGCTCAAGAAGGAGTTCAAAAAAGATCAGGCCAAAACCAACGTAATTGGCATGAGCGACTTCGGTTTGGTTCAGATTACCCGGCAGCGCATTCGTCCAAGCGTGGTTAACTCTGTCTCCAAGGTGTGTCCCATGTGTGGAGGCTCAGGTAATGTCGTTACACAAAATACGATCGTGGCCGACCTGGACGCCTGGCTGAGCAAGTTCAATTCCAATACCTCCTACAATGCTGTTGACATTTATATCAATCCCTACCTGAAGGCGTATCTCGGTAAAGGTTTTTTCAGTATTCGTCTGAAGTGGATGCTCAAATACTTTATAAAAATTAACCTCATTGCCGAAGAATCTATTTCGTTGAATGAATATAAAGTAACCCTGGCCGGATCGGATATTGAAATCTCGGATGCGGTAATGCGTGACGAGCCTATAGACGAGCTCGTCCAAAGTACAGAGGCTCAACTGCATGAACTGGATTCTGGTAAGCCGAAACGTGAAAACCTTGACTATTACGAAAAAAGCGACTCCGACAAGGAAGATAGCAAACGCAACGGACTCCCTCCCCGGCCTGGAAGTCGCAAAGCAAAACAATCGCGTGGTGACAGCTCCAAATCCAAGTATTACAAATCCGACTCCTAACCAGAAACAAAACTGAACAAACGTTTTTATAATTTCAAATATGAGCTTATCTGAACTTAAAGCAACCACCGTTCTGGGTGTAAAACACAACGGTGAAGTGGCCATTGGTGGCGATGGCCAGGCAACGATGGACAAAACAGTAATGAAGGCTACCGTCACCAAAGTTCGTCGCCTGTATGAAGATCAAATTCTGGCCGGTTTTGCCGGTTCTACCGCTGATGCCTTTACCCTGTTTGAAAAGTTTGAAGAAAAAATTCAACAGTACAACGGCAACCTGCAGCGTGCCGCAGTTGAGATGGCGAAGGAGTGGCGGAAGGATAAATTCCTTCGCAAGCTGGAGGCCCTGCTCGTGGTAATGAGTAAAGACAAGGCGTTGCTGATCTCCGGTCAGGGTGATATAATTGAGCCAGACGACCAAATATTGGCCATCGGAAGTGGTGGTTCATATGCTTTGGCAGCGGCCCGGGCATTAAAAGCGGATGCCAAAGAATTATCAGCAAAAGAGATCGTTGAAAAATCACTACATATTGCAGCCGATATCTGTATTTACACGAATCACAACCTATCAATATTAGAAATTGAAGACTAACGAGAGTGTTATGAAGCAAGTTGTTGAACAAAAAGATTTAACCCCACGCCAAATTGTTGGTGAATTGAATAAATATATAGTGGGACAGAATGAGGCCAAGCGGTCGGTGGCTATTGCCCTCCGTAACCGGTGGCGGCGCATGAACTCCGATGAAGAGATACGTGACGAGATTCTGCCCAACAATATCCTTTTGATTGGTCCTACTGGTGTCGGGAAAACCGAAATTGCACGACGTTTGGCTAAACTGGCCAATGCTCCCTTTATTAAAGTTGAGGCATCCAAATTTACTGAAGTTGGCTATGTAGGGCGCGACGTTGAGTCTATGATTCGCGACCTGACCGATATTTCGATCAACATGGTGAAGACAGAGATGCAGGACCGGGTTCAGGAGAAGGCTGAGAAAGCTGTCGAAGACCGTATCCTCGATATTCTTATTCCTCCTGTAAAAAAGCCATCTGAAACCTCGGCCGGATTCAATTCAGGCCAGGAAAATTTTGATCCTGAAAGAGCCAGTGATGAAGAGTTGAATGAACGGACGCGAGAAAAATTTCGAGAGAAACTCAGAAATGGAGAGCTTGATGACCGGAAGATTGAGATTGAAGTACAATCCAATCGTCAGCCGATGATGCAGGTATTTGGTCCCCAGGGCAACATGGAAGAGATGGGTATCAACCTGCAGGATATGCTTGGCAACCTTACCGGCGACAAGAAAAAGAAGCGTAAAGTAACGGTAGAGGAAGCTAAAGAGATTTTACTGGATGAAGAAGCTGAAAAACTGATCGATCACGATGCAGCCGTTCAGGAGGCGCTTGAACGTGTACAGACCCAAGGCATTGTATTTATTGATGAAATTGACAAGGTAGCGGAAGACTCCAGCAACAGTAAAGGAGGCGGCGGGCCCGATGTGAGCCGGCAGGGAGTGCAGCGCGACCTTCTTCCGATCATAGAAGGCAGTTCCGTATCAACAAAGTATGGTATCATCAAGACCGATCATATCCTGTTCATCGGATCAGGAGCGTTTCACGTATCCAAACCATCGGATCTGATACCGGAATTGCAGGGACGTATGCCGATTCGTGTAGAACTCAACTCGTTAACTGAAGAAGACTTTTTTGACATACTCACGAAACCCAAGAATGCTCTTACCAAGCAGTACCAGGCTATGTTACGATCTGAGGGAGTGGAAATTGAGTTCACTGAGAATGCTATCCGGGAGGTTGCAGCCATAGCAGCTCAGGTGAACGAGCGTGTCGAAAATATTGGGGCACGACGTCTCCATACCATACTCTCCACCCTTCTGGATGAACTGCTGTTTGCCGTACCCGATGACATTGGAAGTGGAGAACTAACGATCGATAAAGAATACGTGAACAAGCAGCTCGACGATCTTGTTAAGGATAAGGATTTAAGTCACTATATCCTTTAATTTTTCTTGCTTTAATCTGAATTTTAGAACTTATTTATTTAGTTCTCCTATAGTTCAGAACAGGTAGTCTCTTTATTCAGTTTAAAAAACGCTAAATATTTTTCATTCTCGCACGTTGAGATATACAATCAGATAAACCTAAGTTAGATCTAAACATGAGTTTAAAAAAATTTTTTGCCCCTCAAATGGCTATCCTCATAGCACTTTCATTATTCTGGGCTGCAGGTGTAGACTCCGTCATCCAACCCGATGATGTTCACCAGAAAAACCTAAAAAAATATATCCAGACACAGCGCAGAATTATTGATAATTATGTTGAAAAAATTGATATCGAGACTCTTTACAGGCAAAGTATTGAAGGGCTCGTAAAGAATATTTCCGACAGTACGCTGAAGCTCAAGGGGACTCCTTTAGATACCGCTTCACTCAAACATGTTGAGATTGATAATCTCGGAGAATCCCTCCACAAGTTTGAGGATGCTTATCTGTATCTGGCCAATAACAGCAAAGATGAAAATATGACGGCGCGTACAGAAGATGCGCTCCGGCAGATGTTTAAATCACTGGATCCTCACTCTGTCTATATTGAGCCGGAAACCAACGAACAGGTGCAAGAAGAATTTGCGGGAAAGTTCCAGGGTATTGGTATTCAGTTTAACATTCCCCAGGATACCATTACGGTCATTACTGCCATTTCCGGTGGGCCCAGCGACAAGCTAGGTATCAGATCGGGTGACCGTATCATCAAAATTAACGGGGAAAGCGCGGTTGGATTTGATAATGAGGATGTATTGCGAACTCTTCGGGGTGAAAAAGGTACCAAGGTGGATGTTACTATAAAACGTCCACACGTGGAAGAACCGCTTCACTTTACCATTACTCGCGACGATATCCCCCTCTACACCGTCGATGCCTCCTACATGCTCGACGATAAAACCGGATATATAAAGATCAATCGTTTTGCAGCAACCACGCATGAGGAGTTCATGGAGGCTATGAAATCATTGAACGGTGAAGGAATGAAACGCCTGGTACTAGACCTGCGTGGTAATCCCGGAGGATACCTTGGGCAAGCAATTGCCATGGCTGAGGAGTTTTTTCCAAAGGGTACCGAACTGGTTTCTACCCAAAGTCGCCATACGCGGTTCACCAGTAAATACCATTCCCGCCGTGATGGCTTCTTCAAAGACAAACCGCTTATTATCTTGGTAAATGAAGGCTCAGCTTCTGCCAGTGAAATTGTCAGTGGTGCTATACAAGATCACGATCGCGGTTTGGTTGTAGGACAACGCACCTTTGGTAAAGGACTCGTTCAGCAGCAGTACGAGCTGGCTGATTCCAGTAGTATTAGAGTCACTATTTCCAAGTATTACACCCCTTCGGGACGACTTATTCAAAAACCGTACTCCAAACAAGGGCGTAAGGAGTATGCTTTTGAACATATCAAGCGTCGGGATGCCCAATCTGATGTTATCGAATTTATGTCTGAAGTACCTGATTCCCTGACATATCATACTGATGCGGGCCGTACGGTTTACGGTGGTGGCGGCATCGTCCCCGATCACGTTGTACAAGAAGATACCTCTCAATCGGCTGCTGTTGTCAATTTCATGCGTCGCAAGCAAGTTGGTTTGGATTTCGTAAGAACCTACCTGGACGACCACGGTGAGGAATTCCGTTCAAAATGGGAGGATAGTTACGAAAAGTTTCGGGAAGAGTTTGCCTGGAATGATTCTGATATGAAGCAGTTCAAAGAACAAATGCTTAACAACAATATGGTGATCACAAACGAGGTAAAGGAACCAGATTTTAAATCAGATACGCTCTATATCCCTCCAAACCATTTTGAGGAAGTTGAATGGATGCCACGCGGATTTATGAAAGCGGAATTGGCACGCCAGGTTTGGGGACTAAAAGCCTATTATCCGGTCATTAATGACGTTTTCGATAATGTACTGAAGAAAGCAATGAACTTATGGGATGAAGTACAAAATCTCGAAGAGTATGCGGCCAATCACTCTACTGCAACCGGCAGTTTAGATTAATACTTTTCTAAATCGTGACAATTCTTGGGCGTGATATGTGATGTTTAAAATCTGCATCATATATCACGCTTTTTCTTTAAAAACCTGAGGGTTAAGAGTTTGCTGACTATTCCTTTTTATGTTCGGTAGGCACTATTTGAGTTGTCCATTTTTTCAATGAGGGACAAAATTTCTACCATCGGATATTAACATTAATTCATTGCTCCTTCTTTTCTTTGGATGTACCTTTGATCGGCCCAAAAGGCACGAAAAGGCCGGCGGGAAATCGTAGATGTTGCTCTGACTATACCGTTGACGTTATTCCCTGCTTTGGAGCACACGTTGCCCTCAGGCTCTCCCTTCCCGCGATTCCCCGGACCCCGTATTAGTGTTATTACTTTGAATCTAAGGGCATCTACATCCGAAAGGGTCTACTACCATACAACAGGGTTATAGCAGTAAATGAAGAACCCGAAGAATTTCTTTCTGAAAGCAGTTTGACTGTGCGTCCAAGCAGCGGCAGGGTTGAAATCAAACTGGTTGAGTTAAATTCTTCTTGGGTTTTTGGTCCAGCTTTGCTGGTCCCGAACCCTTTCGGGATTGGGCTAAGCCAAAATGAACACCACTGAAGACAGATTAAGCAGAAGATTAAAACCTGGGCCACTCACCATCTCACACTGTTCTTTTTTCGATGAGAAAAACTCCAACTGTAGTTGGGCCTAGCGAACGGTCAGCAAAAATTTCGAAGGTCGGAAAAGGATGCAGAACGTTAACTCGTTCTCTCGATTCAAATCCCGAGTTCAGGTTTAAAAAGTTCTACAGGGGTCCAGCTCCTACTATTCTCTATCAATAAATTGGCTAAGAAAAGTAATAACAGCCGTTTCGGTCCGCAGCCTTTGCGGACCCAGAGATACTATTACTGCATCCTCTTCACGTAAAAATGAGATCTCTTCTTCTGAAAAGCCCCCCTCCGGCCCCACCAGTAAC
>JBEPXS010000165.1:0-7504 GCA_041641755.1 Balneolaceae bacterium | reverse complement strand
TGATCCATTCAAAATTGATATTAGGCCTGGTAATAAACCATGGATCCGGCTTTGCCCTGCCAGATTGTGGATAGAAGATAATTGGTATACAGTAGTAGATCCGGTACGAATTACTGCGTTGATATAGTACGGTCCGAATACGAATCCCAACCGCTTCTTCAAAAGGGGTGAACCCGCCTAAAAGGCCGACGGTGAGTTGGTCAGAGATACCATAAGCATATTCTGTACTGCCTACAACCGGAAGACCGGTAAAGAGTGAAAGTCTTGATTCCCCATGCTTGTTGATGACGTGATCGAATGGTTGGGGTGGTTCTATAAATTTTATTTCAGTTTGAAGTGACTGTGCAGCTGCACTTGGATCGGTAATTATTATCAAAAACAGTATTGAAAAAGTAGACAATCTGAATATCAGTTTACGTGGGAAAATCTTCATTTCTAGCTCCGGTTGATTGAAATTTTAACTGTTGGACTAAATATGGGTTGAACTATTGGAGCTAAAACCGGCAATTTGGGGACTTGAATCAGACATTATTAAATCCAGCAACCGGATGTCTGGCTGTGGTTCCCTATATGTTTCAAATCTTATACATCCTCATGATCTGCTTTTTCTGTGTTTAGGAGAGACGAGTAGTAATATGTCGGATATGTTACCCATTCTGTCCGTATTGTCTCCCTGTTTGGTTGCTATCCTTTGGTAGTTCGGTTTTAAACTAGTTAATAGTGAAATGATCGATAAACTTTCAAAGTACATATTACCAGTTCTACTGTTCATCGTAACTAACTTGAATGTATCTGTTGCCCAACCGGAGGTTGATGCTTTATCAGTATCAGTAACTGATATCTCGTATCTGAATAATTCTGATACCAGCAAGTATGAAATAAAATTATCGGAGAACAACTCGGTATCTGGGAAGGCCTTCAGCAATACGTTGAGTTATCCGAAACCCCGTGCCGGCAAAAAGACGATAAAAGGGATGTTAATTGGAGCTGGGGTTGGAAGTCTGGCAATAGGAATAGCGGCAGCTATAGGATATGAAGAATGTGAATCAGAAGAAATGTTTGGCTGCCTTTTTCATCCTGCAAACAGGGGTGAGGCATTTGGGGTAGGGGCATTAGTTGGAGGAATAATAGGAGGAGTAACGGGTATTTTTATCGGGGCTATTGCTGACTCTAAAAATAACTCACGGCGACGACCTTCTTTCGATGTTTCACTGTTTCATCCTATGAAATTCCAACCTTCAAAGAGATTATCGCCAACAGCAACTTTAAAAATAAACCTGAAGTAGGTGAATGGCACCATTTTTTCGCTTGAAGGACATACCAATTTAACATAAGCAGACTCATATTGGTACAGAGATCAAATAAATCACTATAAGAAGGAGTAAAATCATGAATAATCGATCTAACTATGTAAAAAGAGCAGGATTTATGCCAAGATTATGGATAGTTGACCTGGTGGTACTTTTTGTAATGTTCACGCTATCAAAAATCACATTTGCACAGGTAAATACCTTGAAAAAAGGAGACCGGATAAAATTATCTGCTCCTTCCGTCAGTAAAAAACCTTTGGTGGGCACGTTCATGACAAGAAGCAACACTTTGACTGTACTATATCGGTCTAAAGATGATTCAACCTATTATATCATTAATACATTAATTGATCGGATTTATATCAGTTCGGGAAAGAAAAGAAATACGGGCAGGGGGGCACTGATAGGAGCCGTTTCGGGCGGACTGATTCTTGGAATAACCGCGTCTGTTACGAATTCAGAGATTGAAACAAAAATAGATCCAGACATCAGTGGTGGATTTGAATATGTTGTGGTGGGTGCAGCAATAGGAATATTGGGTGGAGGTGCAGTCGGTGCAATCATTGGGGCCATAAATCAAACTGAACAGTGGGAACGTATGCCGGTTCAAATTTCGATGGGAATAACACCCACCCATAAAAAAGAATATGCATTTAGTCCCATGCTTTCACTCAGGTTGCCAATTGGTAACCGCTGAGGATTGTGGTACTAAAAAAAGTAAAAACTTCGATTAGTCTACTAGTGTCATGTCTAAGATAAATTGTCGGGTCTAATCTCATGCATCGGCTTCGGCTTGCGAACCCACCCCGCCTCTCCCGAATGCTGTCGGGACGGCACCTCGGAGGGGACTTATATGCGTCCATACCAATATGTTGAGCTGTTTCTCTGGAAACAGGCATGTAGCAAATCCCCTCCCCCCCGGAGGGGTGGATTTCGCATGGGGTTGCGGGAAAGATGGGGTGGGTTCCCCGGGCCACTTCTTTGATGCAACCCGACACTAGTACTTAGTATCAGAAAAAAGCGTATGTAATATTTCAAGAAAAAAATTGAAACGGCCTCTGCAGTCCCCTTCGAAGGGATGCAGGGGGATGACCTTACATAAAAAGCCACCATCTATAATTACGCTTACTTTCAAAATAAGTACTAGTAACGCATGGCTACCAGTTCAAAGCAAGCGGGAGATATGGGTAAAAATTTTTTAATTTACCGGCTTTTTCTCCGTCAAAACCGATCTCTAGGCTATGGCCAGTGGACTCATTTATGTTCATATTTTTTAGACCGGAAACAAATTCTAGAGCATCAGACATTGGATTTTTTATTGGCAAACTAAGGCAGACTGATGTTATCTCTTTAAACTCGAAAGATTGATTGCTATCAATGTTACTATCGCTCAAATCTGGTCGTATGCCAAAGGGATTTATGAAAAGCACTGGCTCTTCTAATTTTTTTGAGCTTTCAGAGATGAAAAATGATTCTCCTTCAGGAATATAGGCAGGTTGATATTCCCAGCACTTAAATGGCAGTTCCATTTCCATTTCTCTTTGGGTCGTAAACAAATACCGGCGGGAGACCTATGATGCCGGTTCTTCCACTTTAGGAATAAGTATAAGTTGAAAGCCTGTTTTGTAGTAATACCGGTGATATGGCATGGCTTTCTACCCATCTTGTCACATCTGGCTACTCCACCATCCCTAGGATTTGAACAGAAAGATTACCAGAGTATTCAAAAATAGGTAATTCCTTAACAAAACGGTAAAACCATGACAGTACTTAGAGAACGAATTAACAAGAAAAAGAAAAAACTGGTGAAAGATCTCAGTGGCTCAATATTGTGGAGCCTGGAAAATATGATAACCAACTATTCCGAAGTTCCAACCATCCCCATTCTGGATTCAGAGCAATTTGAGTGGGCTGTTCGCCTTGAAGAGGATTGGCGTATAATTCGAAGTGAACTGAATGAAATTTTAAAAAACAAAGAGGCTCTTCCGCGATTTCAGGATATCTCTGAAGATCAAAGATCGATAAGCAAGGATGATGACTGGAAAACCTATTTTTTATACGGGTTTGGCTATAATGCAGAAAAAAATTGTATGCGATGTCCGGAAACCACCAGACTGATAGAACAAGTGCCGGGTATGACAACCGCATTCTTTTCTATCCTCAATCCGGGGAAACACATTCCAGAACACCGAGGTGTCTTTAAAAGGTTTTTGCGATATCATCTCGGCCTTAAAGTACCCAAGCCCAAGAACAGGGAGCAGTGTCGAATTCGAATCAAGGACACGTATGTCCACTGGGAGGAGGGTAAAAGTTTGCTGTTTGATGATACCTATCAACATGAGGTTTGGAACAATACGGATGAAACCCGTGTGGTTCTGCTGATGGATGTCATCCGTCCATTGCGGTTCCCGGCAAACCTAATCAACAAAATACTGTTAAGCTTGATCCGGCATTCGGGATATGTACAAGATGCCAAGAAAAACCAGGAAAAATGGGAACAGAAATTTTAGGATAAGAAAGATAGTGATTCCCGGGCGGGCAATTTTTCGGGGTAAATATACATATACATAACATCTCGTGATATAAGTTTAAAGAGCTACAAAACAGTTAAATGTCACATTTCCCCTCCCTTGTCGCCCCATATTTCTACCACGTTGCTATATATCTATCAGGTGAATAGCAGCTCAAATAAAAAGCAAAGGTTCGAAATGATCACACAAACAGAAAATACCAGATTTCTTGCCGCTGTGATGTTTGTGGATATGGTAGACTACACAGCACGTATGCAGGAAGATGAGGCCCAAGCCATTTCATTAAGAAACCGGCTGCGCCAGGTACTACAAGCAAAAGTTTTAAAACGCGGTGGAAAAATACAGCAATACTATGGGGATGGGGCACTGATCACTTTTTATAGTGCTTATGAGTCGGCGATGTGTGCTGTAGAAATACAAGGAGAGTTACAACAGAATCTCAGGGTGCCGGTTCGAATCGGTATTCATTTGGGTGATATAGTTTCTAACAGTGACGGAGTTTATGGTGATGCTGTAAATATTGCCTCGCGCATTGAATCGCTATCGGTACCCGGTGGAATTTTGATTTCGGATAAAATAGAAAATGAATTAAGGAACCATGCAAATATAAAATCATTATTTGTCGGTACAGTGGATCTCAAGAATGTAAACAGACCGATAGATCTGTACACTCTCAAAAACAATGAACTCAGCATTCCATCAAGTGGGATAGAGTTAAAATGGCAGCGAATGCTGTCAAAACAGGTGACAACAGAGTTGTTACATCCTTATCTCATTAACCTTAATACAGGGATATTAAATTGACTGGAGGATACTATGGAACCGAATGTAAACTACACAATTGAGGATGCTTTAAAACAGCTTAAAGCCAATCTGAGTGAAGTTGCCCGGGTTTATGAATGGGCCGATCTAATGGGATATGAAGATCCTAAACGGTTTTCGGAAAAAATTCTGCGACACTATGGTGTGCGTCCTCAGAAAATGATGGAGTTGGTTCGTCTCGAAAGTATTATTCAGGAACTACGCTCTCAAAATAACTACTCCAATCTTCGGATAGCACGCATGCACAGCATTCCCGATGAAAAGACACTGAACAATTTTACGAATTATCACCTGGGACTTTCACCCACCGCTTTACGAAATAAGCCCAAAGAAGAGGTCAGTACACTGCTGGAAATGCGTTGGCGCAAAATTCTTGAGGATCATGGAGTGCAGAACTCTGAGGGTGTTTCCCAGCTGATTCTGTGCTGATCTCATCTGGAAGCATTGTGATTTAATGGATTTTCACTCAAACATAAAAAGGAGCCAATTATGAATAAGTCAACAAATCATTATCAAAGATTAATAGGTATTGTTGCGTTGTTGTTAGTACTCACCAAGACTTCCGGGGCGCAGTCTGTTTGGATGGCCGACGATGAGGTTAAATCGGCTGTAGGGTTTGAAGTGATGATACCTTCAATTGACGAGATATTTGGAAGCGAATTTCCAACATCTGTCTTCGAACTGTATGGAATAATTGAGCTTAATGCCAATATAAGTGCAAAACTGAGCCTGCCAGTATCTCATTATTCTACGTCCAATTCATTTGCAGGTGATATTTCCGAGACGGCAATAGGTAACCCATATCTGGGGGTTGTGATCAGAGAGGCCTCAGAAAATTTAGATGTGGAACTGGGTATACGATTGCCTTTTGCCCCGGATGACAACACGGGGCTGGTTACGGGATTGTTAGTAGAAAATTATGACTTTGGCGTTTATTTGCCGGAGACCCTCTCATTTTCTACAAGTTTAAAATATCACAACGAAAACGAATCAGGGTTGATAGTGAAAGGGGGTGGTGGACCCGATATTGTTAAACCGTCGAATGGAGGCGATGTGGAACTCTTGCTCAACTACTACGGACAAGCTTTATACGGAATGAATAAACTTGGCGTCGGGGTTGGTTTTACAGGATTATTAATAGTTTCAGAAGCGGACCTTTCCTTTGGTGACCGAACAGTGCACAATTTTGGAATCACTGGTTCTTATAACGTCAATTCTTCAGTGATAGGGGCCTTCATTTCAGTCCCTCTGGATGACGATCTGAACGATACCCTCAACTTCGTCATGGGATTGAACCTGACACTGGGTTTGTAACCCGATTTATAAAGGTATGTGAAGAAATCGGACAAGTGAAAATTTATGGAGTAATGTAGTGTAATAAAGGTAGGGAATGTACAAATCAAGAACTTATAGTATGCTGTATTTAACAATAATCGGAATAAAATAAGGGGATGTCATGAGATCAATTATTAATGTATACACTATAGGAGCACTTATTCTGCTTGGATTAATTTTTTTCCCATCTTGCCAATCGCCGGTTATCGAAACGGCAGATGAATCCTTGGATATTTCTTTAGAGCCGGGTCCTAATACCGAGGAAGAAGCACAGGGAGCTTTGATTGAGGTGGAAGAGGGAGAGGTAATCGAGTTTGGTGAGGGCACTTTCAACTTCACCAAAACACTGACTATGGATGGAAAATCGAAAGTGACAATAGTGGGGCAGGGGAGGGAGAAAACAATATTTTCTTTCAAGGATCAGAACGACGGCGGTGATGGTCTGCTTATCACAAATTCTGATAATATTGTGGTTCGTGACCTGACGATCCTGGATGCTGCTGGTGATGCGTTGAAGTTCAGAAATTCGGATAGCATTGTAATGGCAGGAATTGGGACAGTTTGGAGTGGTGAGCCTTCCGAAGAGAACGGTGCATACGGTCTGTACCCGGTTCTTAGCAGCAATATTCTTATCGAGGATTGCTACTGCTATGGGGCCTCGGACTCAGGTATCTACGTAGGACAATCAGATAAGGCTATTGTCCGGGACTGTGAAGCAGAAGGTAACGTTGCAGGTATCGAAATCGAAAATACAACGAATGCAGACGTATATGACAACTATGTACACGATAATGCTGCAGGTATCCTTGTCTTCGATCTGCCCGGATTGTCCCAGGCCGGGGCGCGGACCAGGGTCTTTGACAACAGGATAATAAATAACTTACGGGGTAATTTTGCTCATGAAGGCCATATTGTTGCTGAAGTTCCAGCCGGTACGGGTATCTTGGTTTTAAGTACGGACGAAGTAGAGATCTTTGATAATACGTTTGAAGAGAACAATGTCATGGGAACTATGGTGGCCAGTTACCAGTCTCTGGTAGCTTTGGGTCGGGCACCTGAACCTCCGTCTGATTATGAACCGTTTCCGGAGCAGATCTATATTCATGACAACAGCTTCAGCCGAAGCAATACGTATCCCGCACCTGAGGAGCAATCCTTCTTCGGGAACTTATTAGTACAAAGCTTTGAATCGAATTCCATACCTGATCTGTTACTCGATGGAGTTTTTGCACCGGGGACGGGAGAGTCAGGTACGATCTGTATAGAGGAGAACGAGGGTAATAGTTTTGTGAACCTGAACCTGGCAACCTTTCCAAACGACCTGAGTTTTAATCAATCACCCCATAACTGCAGTCTTGAACCGCTGCCGGAGGTGACGGTAGATGTTCCGGATTTCTAAGGAAGAAGAAAAGTGACAGAGAACAGATCAAATAAAAAATATCGGGGAGATTATTTTCCCACCTCCTTGCATATACTGCTGATTTGGACGATCTCAGTATATTTATT
>JBEPXS010000164.1:0-7513 GCA_041641755.1 Balneolaceae bacterium | reverse complement strand
CTATTATAGAAGAGTTGTGTTAAAAAAGGAACTTCGGATTCATACTTACGAGGAAGTTAAGAGTGTACAACTGCTTGACCGTGACGAAGTACAGTCCTTTGGGCTGGAATACAATCTTAAATCATATCCTCCAGTTGCGGAGCTGACTCTCAATGAAAACTTCACGGATTTTAAAGTAAGAGTCCGCGAAGGGCTGTTTGAAACCGACTTCACCGATGAGTTGTGGGAACTCCTTGAAGAATGCTATACACCGGGAACCCGTTTTGATACGGCATTTGGACGATTGATTTCCAGGTTGTTTTCGAAGCATGGTTTGATCCTGGCCGGCAGTAATTGCAAACCGATTAAAGAGCGGGCACGCGACTGTCTAAAGGTTGGAATTCGCAAGGCCGATCAGATTCGAGCTGCACTTGAGGAGCAATCGGCTAAGCTTGGAGAAGAGTATCACCAGCAGGCTACTATTTATGACTCCAATCTTTTTTATCTGGACCAGAAAGCAGGGCGCACTAAAATTTTGCGGAATGGTGATAGCTGGAAAACAGATAGCGGACATGAATGGTCAACTGAAGAACTCCTGGAACTAATTGATGAAGAGCCTACCAAATTTTCTCCAAATGTTTTTCTGCGTCCCATCTTGCAGGATCTGATGGTGCCTACACTCGGGTATGTAGCGGGGCCGGGTGAGCTGGCCTACTATGGGCAGATGAAGAAGATGTATGAACTGTTCGAACGTTCCATGCCTGCCATCTTTCCACGAATGAGTGCCACTATGTTGGAACCGGGTATCAATCGAATTATGGATGAACTGCCATTTGAGATAGCCGACTACCATGAACGCATTGAGGATCTGGAATCCAGCTACGTAGACCAGACTGAGCAGCACGATATTGAAGCGATATTTAGTGAGTGGAAGCAAAATGTAGAGAAGATCGCTGAATCTAAAAAATCCAGGGTAAAGGAGATCGATCCCACTCTGGAAGGAGCGGCTGGCAAGGCTACTGCTGTCTATTTTGGGGAACTCGATAAGCTGAAGGGGAAGGTATATAGGTCGGTTAAACAGCAGGAGGAGACTCAGTTGAAACGCATTCGTAAGATCAAGGCGAATCTCTTTCCTGAAGGAATACCGCAAGAGCGAATCATCTCCTTTATCTATTTCATGAATAAATACGGAGTTGACATTTGGGATGAGCTACTGAACGAGCTGGAAGAACACGAAACGTTTACAAGCCATAAGCTAATCAATCTCTAATCCGGGATGAGTATTGAAGAGCAAAAAGAGAAGCTCAGGGGTCGACTTCTTCAGAAGAGGGAGAGTCTCCCGGCTTCTTACTATAATCAAGCTTCTGAGGATATCATCGTTCGGCTGCAAACGCTTCCCGAATTTAGAAGCAGCCGTATCATTAACTGTTATGTTTCCATGAACCAGCGGCGGGAGGTGGATACCCACTCATTTTTAAGGTGGATGCTCGCTTCCAACAAAAGAGTGGTTGTGCCTGTTACCGAATTTGATCCCCCGGGTCTCCGACATGTTGAACTCCGTTCGTTTGATGATTTGGAAACAAATAAATGGGGTGTCCTGGAACCGAATGATGGAAAACCGATTACTCCCTCCGAATTTGATTTTGTTATTGTTCCTATGGTTGGTGCTGATCCAAACTGCAATAGGCTGGGATATGGGAAAGGGTTTTATGACCGGTTTTTGGCAAAGGTTGATTGCCCGGCCGTGGGACTATGTTTCGAGAAATGTGTGGTTGAAGCTATACCTACCGAACACTTTGATGTACAATTATCAGCAGTGGTGACTGAGAAGCGTATTCTTAAGCAATAAATAGTGTATCAGGAAACAGGGAACTATATCGGTTTGTGAATAGAATTTTTTTCTGTCCAACGAGAAGGAATTAAATAATACTATTGATTATATAATGTGCTTTCGTCATAAATTAACGTGAGGTCGTGTAAAGAGCTTGCTAACTATTCTTTTTTGTGACAATTAACCACTATTTAAGTTGTTCATTTTTGAACAACCAAAAAATGAACAAAAAAAGTCCCCGGCAGGTGAAATTTTTGCTGCGTTCCCTGCGCCTCCACTAAAACCATTGAACTCGAACCGCTGGAAAACGCGGATCTCAAACAGAAATGGTTTCTTCACGCTCCAGCTCCGGTCACTCGGCCAACAAAAATTTCGAAGGCCGGAAAAGGATGCACCTATGTAACTCATTCTCTCAGCTCTTATCCCGAGTTCAGGCTAAATTAATATGCTGAATTAATCCCTCATCAACCATAAAATCAGTAGTCCTAATAGTTGTTGCCACTACTATTTATAGGATATATCTTACCTGTGTAACATCTTCTTGAGCTGCACGTAATAGTGAACGTGTTTTAAAGAAAAAGGATAACAATCATGAGTAGCAGAACTAAGCAACGGTTTGCCGAACAGAATCTTGACTCACTGACCGACTTTGACGATCAGGAGCTCCGTGCCACGATGCACGAATTTCTTGAAGAGGAAAAAAAGGCAAATACCAACATCTGGAATGTAGCCACGATCGCGGGAATTGCAATGTTTTTTGTTGGGATGGTTTTTCTTATTCAGACGCTTGGCTTGGGAGTTGGGCCGGATCTGTCTGGAATTGTTGAAATTTTACCGCTTGTCGGTGGCGTGCTGGTGACCTTTATAGGGTTTGGGTTTTTGGTTGGTGATCGGAAGAAAAGCAAATCAAAAAAGAAAAAACAAAGTGAGACCAGATTCGAGGATTTTGATTTTGAAATCGATGAAGAGACTGAGAGAGAAGCAGAAGAGGAATTTGGTTTAAATAATGATTTGAGTGATAAATCATACAGTGGAAGAAGGAAAAGAAAAAGTAAGATTGGCATGGATTCTTATGCCTTCCGTCAGTCAAGGAAGCTTTACAAGTCGCGCACGGATAAGAAATGGGCTGGTGTTTGCGGTGGACTGGCAAAATATTTCGGTATAAGCTCAACGGTAATCAGGCTGCTGTTCGTTATCACGTTTTTTGCAGGATCCGGAACCTCCTTGATAGTTTACATAGCCCTGGCTATTGCACTGGACAAAGAGCCCGCTGAATTTATGGATGAGTTCGATTTTTAATATCATTTAACCGACAGAACGCATTTATCGGTTACAACTTGGTGTTATATAGATTTTCATCCGATTGTGTCAATCCTCCTGTCCTCCTTCTCCAAGGAGGAACTCATTGAACGAGTACAATGCCTTTTACCGCCTTTGTTTGGAAAATCCCTCTTGGAGAAGAGGGATTTAGGGAGATTGAACCGCTGTTTTAAAGGATTTTCCATCATTGATTAAAGCCGATAAATACGCTTAATGCATCATGATTTAGTTTTCTTTTATACTTCGCAGATAAATTATTCAACAGATCTGTCAGCTCCCCACTAAATATTCACGCATGAAGTTTTCTGCTATAACTGTACTCGTTTTTTAATATATACCAGATTTCGTAGGTTAGAAGCCGATATTAAATAAGGAGATATCTTTTAATTTTAGTGTCTTGTATTAAAAATTAATTATTTGAACGTTTGTTTAACCTTTTGTCATCCTGATATGTATTCAGGATGATTTTTTAATATTGAGGATTTCTATCGTGTTTATCACTTTTGAAGGTATTGACGGCAGCGGAAAGTCAACGCATATTAAACTACTTCGCCAAAAATTGGAGGAAGAAGGGCACCGGGTGGAAATTTTTCGCGAGCCCGGCGGAACCGACCTATCTGAAAAAATTCGATCATTGCTGCTTAACAGTGATGTAGATATTGATCCCGTATCAGAACTTTTACTTTTTTCAGCGGCCCGAGCCCAGCTGATTTCGGAACGGGTGATACCCCTGCTGGATGAAGGGGCTGTGGTCATTCTAGACCGATTTTATGACTCCACAACTGCCTACCAGGGATATGGACGATCATCAGCCTCGCTGGAGTCGATTGCAGAGCTGAATGAACTGGCCAGTCATCATAGGGAGCCAGATTTGACCTTTTATCTGAAAATCCCACTGGAGGAATCTAAAAAACGCATACAGTCCTTCCCCAAAGACCGCATGGAGCAGTCGGGAGATGAGTTCTTCCGGAAGGTAATCCAGGGATTTGACGAACTGTCTCTTTCAGAACCACGTATCGTACCTATCGATTCTACTCTTCCCCAGGCACAGGTTCATGAACAGATCTGGAATCGGACTTCGGAATTGTTGAGTCAAAACTGACATCCGGCCTCATCCAATAAAAAAGTGAGGGTAACAGAAACAGGTCACAGATCAGGGCAAAGAATACGGTAAGTCCCACCAACAGTCCCATATATACAGTTGAGATAAATACGCTGGTAAGCAAGGTGCCGAATCCGGCCACAAGGATCAGGCTGGTAACTACAATGGCTTTCCCTGTTTTTATCGTGGTAAACTTCAGGGCATCGTTCAATGAGCGACCCCGTTTCATTTCCACACGCAGGCGTGCCAGGTAGTGGATGGAGTCATCCACCGCAATACCGAAGGCGATGGTAAATATTACAGCTGTGGATGCTTTTATATCGATCCCGGCAAATCCCATAAATCCGGCAACCATTACGAGCGGCAAAATATTGGGGACCAGTGATATGAATACCATGCGTGCATTTTTGAAGAGTATCGCCATAATGACAGAGATGAGACCGAAGGCCAACAGGATACTTTTGAAGAGGGAGTTTACGATCTTCCCGTTCAAATCAGCACTTAAAATGGTACTGCCGGTAAGGGTAACTTCCTGACCGGGGAACTGCTTGTTAAGGTATGTTTGCAGGGAATCCTGCAGTTTATTTATCTGATAGGATCCCACATCAAAAACATTGGTAGCTACGCGGATACGCTGGTACGAAAAATCAGTGAATCGAGGCAGAATATCCGACTCGTTAAACTCCAGCAGCAGAATGTACTGTGCAATCAATTGCTCGTCCTGCGGAAGGGGTTTTTGTTTGTATTTTTCGGGGGCCATCGCCTGATGCACTTCCTTCAACAAAGTGTTGATAGAGATGACCCGGTCAATTTCTGAATACTGCTCAAGATGGCTGGTAAACTGTTCCACCTTCTGAAGGAAAGCAGGATCCATAATTCCATTCTCAGTACCGGTATCAATCACAAACTCCATAGGGTAGGGAGGGGTCAATGTATTACTGAAGAACTGGGCATCCCGAATTGGCCTGGTATCTCGTCCCAGCTCGTCGAAGACCTTGCCATTTACTTTCAAGAGCAGAATACCACTACCCAGGGCAAGAGTGAGCAGGAGTATACCAAGCACTATTTTTTTATAGTGCTGCCGGTTAACACTGCTGATAAAATGAAGGGTATACGAAAAGAAATCGAAAAGATAGGCACTTTTGTCTCTGAATATTTTTTTACGTCCATATAACGACAGGACCGTTGGTAAAAATGTGATGGTGATGAGAAATGCAGTCAACACTCCCACTGCAGTATAGATGCCAAATCGTTTCATCGGCACGATATTACTCGTCATCAGGGTGCCAAAGCCGATGGCCGTTGTTATACTGGTTAAAAAGGTGGCGCTGCCCAGGGTTAACAGCATCTCTGTGATGGATGCTCGTTTGGAAAATCCATCCAGCTGTGCATCATCGTATTTGGAAATCATATGGATGGAGTCTGCAATACCCACGCAGAGTAATATTGGTGCGATAGTGCTGGACATTACCTCGAAATAACCGCCGGTAAGCTGCATGACAGCCAGCGTAAACAGAATGGTGAGCCATACGATAATCATAGGAAAAACCACACCCAGTGCACTTCGGTACAAGATCCATAGCAGGAAGACGATGATCAACGACGAGAGGAGGATATAGAATGTAATCTCATCATTAAGGTAGTTCACATACTGGTTTCGGTAATAAGGAATGCCGGATAACTTAAAATCATATTTGTGCCGGTACTGATCCAGAATTTCATTAAGGTGCCGGATGATTTGCCGGCGCGTTTCAAAATTATTTCTGTTATCCGCAATCTCCAGGTAAAATGCAGTGGCGGTGGCCTTTTCATTGATCAGGAATCCTTCAATTAACGAGTCCCGGGTAAGTGCCTCTCGCAGACTGTCGGTTGATATGGCTTGCAGATCAGAACGTTGCAAGTAGGGTTCAAATTCCAAGCGCCCCCCCTCACCCTGGATGTTTTCGGCTGACCAGAGGCTTCTGACTTCTGTTACAAGTGGGATATTTTCTACAGAGTCGACAATAGCTTTAAGATCATATAGTACCGGGGGAGAAAGGAGGGAATCATCCCGGAACCCAACCATAATGATGTTGTCATCGCGACCGAACTCTTGCTCCAGGTACTCATAATCTTCGATGGTTGGATCTTGTTTTGGAAAGAAATTTTCAAGGTTGAAATCAGTTCGAATATTCAAGGCAGGATAAATAGCCGATACTACCAGAATCCCAAAAAGAACAAGAATCGGCTTGGGATGATCCATAATAAATACAGCGAATCGTTTCAAATCAGACCTGTTTTTCTGCGATGAAAGGCGGTAACCAAAACTCCATTTAATTCATTCCAAAAAGTTGTGTCTTCGGATATGAATATGTGATAATAATAAGTTGCTATTCCAAAGGGCAGGGGGTGTATTCCCCGTTATCGTCAAAGCAACTTTTATACGGAAGTGTTTTACTGACAATGCCAGCCAAATATCCGGCTCCGTTATCTACGTTTGAAACTCCTTCGGGCATAGAGATCAGATTTTCATCGATAGAACCCATAGGGGGCCAGCCAGGCCCGCCAGCCGCTACAAAAATTTGTTTTCGGGTATAGCTTTCCACATTATGCTCACTTAACGCTTTAATATCTTCAGCCGAATTGATGGCAACCACAAAGTCGGCAGATGGTCTGCTGACTGTATCCTGAATATGGGGGATTGAGACTATTTCCCCTGAACTCGTATGATATCGTGTGTGTACATCAGCCAGTTTTTCCACACCATTGATGTGCACGAAGTCAAAACTCCCGCTACCTGTTTTGACGATTGGAGTAGGAAAATCTTCCGGAAGTGTTACGGTAACACTGCTGGACGCTCCGTCTGAACGTTCAGCGGTAACGGTATAGGTTTGTCCCGGTTCTATGTCCATCGTCGACCAGAAGTTCCGTGCATGTGTATATATGTAGTCAAATAACGAGTCATTCATAACGGCAGTGTTCCCGCTTTCCGGGTGTTCCAGTGTTACAGTTGCGGGAGGATTCTGTTCGAGATCGATGGAGTTGCGTATAGGCATTACCCGCACCCACTGTGTATCTGCGGAGGCATCCAGGTAACCCTGTATAGCGTAAATATATGGGCTGTTTTCATTTACAGGACTGAAGGCTTGCTCACAACTTGTAAAACCCACGAATGTGACTATACAAAACAATGTGAAAAGGGTTAAACGGTATGTGGGTAAAGATTCTTTATTACTGATCATTGGGAAATGAGATTGTACACTGTTATGAATTACCTGATAAATCAGGGTTGAATTTTACAG
>JBEPXS010000163.1:0-7607 GCA_041641755.1 Balneolaceae bacterium | reverse complement strand
GGTGTCACTGATTCAAAGCAATTACCGCGGAATGGGATCCGGCATTGTGGTGCCTGGAACCGGATTCGTTTTCCAGGATCGTGGACAACTATTTTCGATGGATCCCGATCACGCAAATGTATATGAACCTGGCAAGCGACCTTTTCATACCATTATTCCCGCATTTGTGATGAAGGATGGCAAACCTTTCATGAGTTTTGGGGTAATGGGCGGTGGCATGCAACCACAGGGACATGTACAGATCCTTACCAACATCATCGACTTTGGCATGAACCTGCAGGAGGCCGGGGATGCGGCCCGGTGGCGACATTCCGGTTCGACACAGCCCACAGATTCTGCCGATGAATTTCTGGAAGACGGGGGAACCGTGAGCCTCGAGTCTGGTTACGACTGGGAAACTATACGCGGACTTATGATGCGTGGCCACGATGTGGAATACAGCGTCGGCGGCTACGGCGGATACCAGGCTATTATGTATGATGCCGAAAAGGGCGCGTTTTATGGAGCATCAGAATCTCGCAAAGATGGACATGCTGCAGGTTATTAATGGAACCTATGAATCAAAGTCCTGTACACTTACCCTAAATAGGGCATTGAAACTAATTTAAACTTTAACTCTTACTTTTTAGTGATGATGGACATCTTGAAAAATTCTTCTCCTTTAATTGCAGTCTCACTGCTTGTTATCTTTTCAATTGCCTGTGCCAAATCCGATTCTCCACCAACTGAGACCGGTTATCAGGTTGTTGAGGCGTTCCCGAACCTCTCCTTTACCCGACCGGTTGATCTTCAACATCCCGGGGATAATACCAACCGCCTTTTTGTAGTTGAGCAACGGGGAGTAATTTCCGTCTTTGAAAACGATCCATCTGTTTCCTCTAAATCGACCTTCCTTGATATTTCCGACCGGGTAGACGATGGTGGCAACGAAGAGGGACTGCTCGGCCTGGCCTTCCATCCCGATTTTGAGAATAACGGGTATTTCTATGTGAATTACACCACGAATAATTCAAGAACTAATATCTCCCGTTTCCAGGTATCACAGAACAATGCGGACCAGGCGGATATGGCCAGCGAACAGGTGATGTTATCTTTTGAGCAGCCGTTTGGCAACCACAATGGTGGACAAGTATCCTTTGGTCCCGATGGCTATCTCTACATTGCAGTGGGTGATGGCGGTTCAGGTGGTGATCCACATGAAAACGGACAGGACCGCTCAACTCTGCTGGGAGCCATCCTCCGTATCGATGTGGACAACCAGGAGAACAATAATAATTATGCCATCCCCTCAGACAATCCCTTTGCTGACAACAATGAAGGCTACCGGGAAGAGATCTATGCCTATGGATTGCGTAATCCCTGGCGATTCAGTTTTGATCCTGCCAACGGGCAGCTCTGGACAGGTGATGTTGGACAAAATGCGTACGAAGAGATGGATATTGTAGAAAACGGTGGCAATTATGGCTGGGACTGCCGCGAGGGTATGCATGACTTTGGCGATTCGTCTCCCGCCTGCTCGGATGCCGGTGATCTCATTGACCCTGTCTGGGAATATGGTCGCGGCGAGGGGGTCTCCGTTACCGGCGGCTTTGTGTATCGCGGACCCACACTGTCTGATCTTAAAGGCAAATATATTTACGCGGATTACGCCTCCGGTCGCATCTGGTCGCTCGATGTTTCCAATATGGAAAACCCGGTAAACACCCAGCTCTTACAGGTTGATTTCGGTGTTTCCTCATTCGGAACCGACCAGAATAATGAACTTTACATATGCGGCTTCGACGGCAAAATACACAAGATGGAAGAGGAGTCTTAGAACAACATCCTATCTGCGACGCACTTACCAAGTGCGTCGCAGTTTTTGATCAGGACTTATACTCCGGAAACGGATCGGGCTGCTTGATATCTATCACTTCGCCCTGCTCTTTGGGATAGATCTCGAGGCTGCGGCCGGTAATCTCCTCAAACAGGTGGCGTTTGCGCATGGCGCCCCAGATCTCAAGCTCAGGTTCGCTTTCGGTGGATATATAAAAGTGAATTTTGTCATCCATGATCTTTACTTCCAGGTCCTGTACATTTTGGTAGTGGCTGCGGTCCAGACCATCCGCCACGCGCAGAATGCCCGCCAGTTTACGGATTCGTTGTTTCACATCTTTATTTTGCTGATCATAATATTTGTGACGACTAGCGGGCGTCGACCGGCGGTGATAGCGGGCCACGTTAGCGATGATGCTGATCTCTTCGTCGTTAAAACCGCGAAGGTCGGCATGCCGGATTAGGTAGAGAGCGTGCTTGTGATGCTTTCTGTGAGAGATGTGATAACCGATATCGTGCAGATAGCCCGCATACTCCAGCAACTCGCGATCGCCGTCGGGCAGATCCAGCTCCTCCTGCAACACATCAAAAAGCTGGAGTGCCATGCCAGTTACATGAGTGGAGTGATTCTCATGCCAGTTACACTTCTTGAGTAACTCGAACACGCTGCGCCGCCGGGGGTCGCGTCCTATCGAATCGATGGCGAGAAGATCCAGGTTCAGCTTATCTTTCTCGTTCTTAATGTAGTGGAGGATCATCCCCTCCCGGAGGGCAGCCTCCGATATCCTGACATTGCGGATATTCAATTCCTTAATCAACAGTTTGAGCAAGACCAGCCCGGGAGCAATGATATCCACCCGTTTTTCATCCAATCCCTTTTCATCCAATCGTGCCTCCCGATCCATCTTGATAAAATCTTTGTGAAACCTTTTAAAGTCATCGGCGGAGTATTCCAGCTCGTTCAATGTCATCTTGGTACTCATCGAATTTCGGTTAGCGATCATCTTGCCGATATTCTCCATGGTTCCCGATGAGCCGACGATGGTTTCTACCTGATATTCTTTGGCTGCCTCAAACAAATCTTTCAGTTCATTCCTAAAATGTTTTTTTAGCTTTTTCTTCTCTTTTTTGGTAATCGGATCGTTATCCACAAACTGAGCTGCCATACGGGCAACGCCCAATTTTTTACTGGACGAATAGAAAAATTCCTTGTTGTTGGCGATGATGAATTCGACGCTTCCACCCCCCACATCTGCCATCAGTACCGGTTGACCAACCAGTGAGATGGCATGCTGGATCGCGTGACCGATCAATTCAGCTTCCTTCTTCCCGGATATGGCAAGCGCCTTAACCTGCACTTCGTCGATCATTTGCTGGATGAATTCACCACCGTTGCGAGCCTCCCTTATGGCACTGGTGGCATAAGCAAGAATCTGTTCCACTCCCTGGCTGTCGCATAAAATCTTGATCTTTTTCAGGGCCGAAAGCCCCCGTTCCATGGCATCTTCCGACAGGGTGTTTCCCATCCCTTTTTCAGCCAGTATCACCATCTCCTTGAGCTTGTCCACCGTTCGGAAGCTACCGTCCGGATAGATATCGACAATGACCGCATGAAAGGAGTTGGTGCCGAGATCGATAGCAGCAATGCGTTTTGTTGGAGTGCCGTTTGAACTGTTATCAGCCATCTGATCTTAATTAGAGTAGTATTCAATTCAATATATAAATTTTGAATCCTTTTGCTAGATTATCCTTAGGTTAAGCCTTTACAGCCACGGTTTATCACATGCACAGATTTACCTGAACATGGAAAAAATTACCCCCAGCTTACATCTTCTCTTGGTTTTCTTGTTTATCTGCCCGGCCTTCCTCTTTGGCCAGCAAACTAAAACAGAGTATCTGCCTCATATGCTGGTGATCAAGTATCAGGATCAACAGCATATGCAGACGCTTCGCCAAAAACAGGGGAGTGATCCCAAGGACAAGATTCGCAAGTTCCTGAATATTTTTGGAGCCTCCCAACCCAGACCTATTTTGAATGAGTCTATCTCGATTAAAAGAAAGAGCCGGGCCATTGGTACCTTTGATGAAGCTGCTGATGCCCAGCTCAGACGTATTCATATAGTACGATTTGTGGCCGATGTAGATCCCGCCTGGCTGGCTGCCAAGGTATCACGCCTTCCGGGTATTGAATATGCCGAGCCCAAGTACCTGCGTTATGCTCAGCAGTTCGATCCAAATGATCCAGAGACAAATCCCTATGAAGATTTTCATCGGTTTAAGGAAGCGTGGGAAGTCACCAAGAGTTCCACGGATGTTGTTATCGCCATTATAGATTCGGGAGTAGACTACAACCACGCCGAACTGGATGACAAACTCTGGGTCAATGAAGATGAAATAGCCGACAACGGTATTGATGATGATTTTAATGGCAAGATAGACGACGTAATCGGTTGGGATTTCTGGGATAGTGGCACGAGTTCCGAAGATATCCAGGAGGACAACGACCCAATGATGGATGCCAACAATCACGGCACCCATGTAGCCGGTATTGCCGCTGCCGAAACAGATAATGAGATCGGTATCCCGGGAACCGGGTTTAATGCCCGCTATATGGCAGTAAAAGCGGGTGGGACGCCCCAAAATCCGGAAGCGATTGGATTCGGCTTCGAAGGTATTATGTATGCTGCCAACAACGGGGCAGATGTGATTAACTGCAGCTGGGGCGGAGGCAGTTTTTCGGAGGCAGAAAATGATGTGATAGAGTTTGCCATCAGTCAGGGGGCAGTAGTAGTTGGTGCAGCAGGTAATGAGGGCAATGACAAAGTGATCTTCCCCGCGGCTTATAAGAATGTGGTAGCGGTTGGTGCTGTGGAGACCAATAATGAGAGGGCCGGTTACAGCAACTACGGCTTTGAGCTGGATGTACTTGCCACCGGGACCGAAATTTTGAGTACAATAGAGAATAATCAGCTCGCACTAAGTTCGGGGACCTCGATGTCAACACCGGTGGTTTCGGGCCTGGCGGCCCTGTTGCGTTCACTGCATCCGGATTGGTCGGCCCGGCGGCTCGGTACCCAGATACGGGTCAGTGCTTCACCGGTCGGCAATAGTAATAAGCTGGGTAGAGGCAAAGTGGATGCGTTTCAGGCGGTCGACACCAACCTGCCGGGGGTCAGGGTGTCGGAAGTAGCGTTTGTAAATAATAACGGCGAAAAGCTGGGTTTTGATGAGCCCGGCCGTATTGAGCTGACGCTTACCAACTACGGTGCAGTTACCAGCACCCTGGAGCTTAATGCACAGTCCATCTCCGGCAGCGGCATTGACCTTCCTGATCCGGTGATCCAGGTCGGCAGTATCTCCACAGATGACACCGCCCGGATATCGATCCCTGTTCGCATTACTCCATCATACGATCTTGAGGAACCGCCCACATTCCGGCTGGATCTGGAGGATTCAAACAACCAGTATACCGATTTCGATATCGTTCGATATAACGAGCTATTGTTCGATACGATGGCCGAGAACAGGGTCAAGATGTCGGTCGGGTCCAACGGCACAATCGGATTTACCGATCCACTGGACCAGCAGGGGGGCGTCGGTTTTATTCCGAGGGAGAAGATTACGAACCAGTACCTGGATGGGGAAAACTTGTTGTTTGAAGGTGGGCTCATGCTGGAAGCCAACGGCAACCTGTTTGATGCTGTTCGCACATCCGACGGACAAGTTTCCCGTGATTTTATCCCTCGTTCCACCTTCCGGTTGATCGAACCCGGCAACCAGGCCGACCTGGAAGGGACCACCCATTTTGTGACTGATTCCGTTGACAACCGGGCTTTAGATATAAACCTTACCAGCTTTGCCTACGAAGATCCTGCACTTTCGAACGTGGTGCTGATGTTGTACGAAATCAACAATTCCACTTCCTTTTTTAAAGCCAAGAACCTGTACGCCGGTCTTTTCAACGATTGGGATATCGGTGCTTCTGCCGGCAATAACGGGATCTCATACAGCCAGCAAGACAGTATCCTTTACCTGTTTGATGAAGATCCCGAAAGTACCCAGTCGATGGTAGCCGTGGCAACCCTGGGCCCGCTCTCCAGCGCTTTCGCTATCGATAATGCGGCGGAAGGCGGTGGTAATAATTTCGGTATCTATGACGGTTTTACTGATGAGGAGAAAAAACGATCGCTGAAAGCGGGCACCGAAAAAACAGATGCCTCAGGAACAGATGTGTCTGCCGTTGTTGCTTCCGGACCCTATACCCTGGATCCGAACGCTTCGGTAAAGATCGGTTTTGTGTACGCTTTCGGAGCGGATCTGGACGAGCTGCGCTCCCAAATACAGCAAGCGCGAAGTCAAAAGCCGTTCCAGATTTCGCCGAAAGGAAATATACTGTCCAACGAAAACCCCGAGGCAACCAACATTTTCCAAAATTATCCTAACCCATTTAATAATTCCACACGGTTGCGTCTGGATCTATCCCGGGAAAGCCATGTGAATATTTCCGTATATAATCTGTTGGGCAGAAAAGTAGCTGAAATTGTGGATGAACAACTGGAAGCACAGAGATATATTTTCAATTTTAATGCGGATCAATTAAGCAGTGGTATCTATTTTGCCCGCCTGAGGACCGACAGCCAGACCAAAACCATTAAGATGGTGCTTGTTAAGTAACAACGCGTGGTGGATAAATTTTTGAACCGGAGGCGTATGGTTTTCAAACAGCAATAGTTTCTTTATGCTCCGGTTACACTCACTGTACTAACCAAAAGTTCAAAGGCCAGAAAAGGAAGCACTATGTTAATTCATTCTCTCGAGACTTCCCCCGAGTTTAGGTTAAATATTAAAAGATCCAGAATTCTTTTCATGTTCAAATGTGATCTCAAACACAGTACCTTCATTATCTGGAGCGGGGGACTCATAGGAAATGCTGGCATTCAGTTGTGATACTAGTGTTTGTACCAGTGTCATTCCCAGTGATTGCTGCTCATTGAAGTCGAAATCATCCGGCAGACCACTTCCGTCGTCGGCAATAATTAATGCTATCTTTTCATCTTCTGTTGTCAAATCTATAGAAATAGTACCACTTTGAAGATTTTTGAATGCGTGTTTATAGCAGTTTACCACCAGTTCATTGAGTATTAAAGCGCACGGAATTGCCTGATTGATGCTCAGCGAAGCGGAATCAAGATTATATTCGATGTCAATATTTTTTTCTGCATCTTCGTATGTATTTACAATGGTATCTACCAGCTCTTGGATATATTGATCGAATCCAATACCGGAAAAACTCTCCGACTTATATAGTTTTTCATGTATCATCGCCATTGAGTGGATCCGCAGCTGGCTCTGGTGTAAAATGCTTTGTAATTCCCGGTTGTTTGTATTCATAATCTGAAGCTCCAGTAACCCGGAGATGACAGCCAGGTTGTTTTTTACCCGGTGGTGAATCTCTTTTAGTAACACTTCCTTTTCGTGGAGGCTATTGCGTATCTGTTTTTCGGCCACTTTTTGTCGGGTAATATCCGTAACAAAACCCTCCAGGTAATCTTCTTCCTCTGGATCGAAATCAATCAGCATACCACGTTCCCACACCCATCGAAGGTTGCCATCTTTATCAAAAATGCGGTACTCTATTTCAAATGGTTCATTATTATCCAACGCTTCCTGTATCTCCTTCCAAACATACTCTTTGTCGTCCTCATGAATTAAGTCTCCATAATAAATCCTGTTTTCCTCATCGCGGAGAAATGCTTCAGGTTCATAACCGGTTAGTTCTTTAACCCCTTCAC
>JBEPXS010000162.1:0-7621 GCA_041641755.1 Balneolaceae bacterium | reverse complement strand
ATAATTCGCCAGATACTCTAAATGCCATAGTATTGGAACTAGCTCAAAATGTTCATGCAGAAGGGGTTCCGAGAAAAGAAATGGTTGAGGTAACTGGCGGAATCAATATTGAAAGTATCAAAATGAGCGGCCAGGAACTCCGGGAAATCACAATGAGGGGTCAGCCCGGATATCTCATTGACGGAACTCGCATGTATATAATTCCCCCCTCTTCATTAGTGCCAGAAAATTCGGCTGATATAGAAATAAAATGGTCTTTCAAGGTACCCCAGGAAGGAGCCGGAGGACGCATGGGATACAGCAAAGACAATCTTTTCTTTATTGCGTATTGGTATCCACAAGTTGCTGTTTATGATGACGTATATGGCTGGTTCACAGACCAATTTAAAAATAATGCCGAATTTTACCACGAGTTCGGTGACTATGATGTAGAGATAACTGTTCCTGAACAGTGGCTTGTTACTTCTACTGGTACATTGCAAAATGCTGAACAAGTATTGAATCCTGCCATTTATAAACGGTACCAGAAAGCACAACAGTCGGAGGAAGTAGTTTCTATTGTTGACAGTACTGATTTCGGTAACATTACAAAAGCACCTTCGGATGGCAGCAGCAAAAAGACTTGGTCTTTCCAGGCTGACCGTGTTAAGGATTTTGCCTTTAGCGTAACCAAACAGTCTGTTTGGGAAGGAGCAGTTGCTTCAGTCGGAGATCGCAATGATGACGGCCAGGAAGATTCTACTTTTGTAGATGCAGTGTATCGGCTTTCGGCCCCTAAATGGGAAAAAACGGTAACATATGCACAACATGCTATCAGTTATTTATCGGAATATACCGGGATGAGCTACCCGTGGTCTCATATGACATCTGTTGAAGGAGGAGGTATCATCGGAGGTGGGATGGAATTCCCCATGATTACATTAATTGGACCCTATAATTATCAATCGACAGAAAACCTTTATTACGTAATCGCTCATGAGTTTGCTCATATGTGGGTTCCGATGATTGTGAGCACGAACGAACGCCGATATAGCTGGCTGGATGAGGGGACAACTACATATAATGAAAACCAGGCACGGAAAGCCTATTACCCTGATTCGAATAACCCTGAAGTTGGTGAATTCAGAACGTACACCAACATTGCCGGCAGCTATCTGGAAGGACCTATCATGCGCTGGTCTGACTATCATTACCCCGGACCAGCATTTGGCGTGGCTTCTTATCCAAAACCGGGGAGTGGATTGGTAGTACTCCGACACCTGCTGGGTGAAGAAACTTTCCAAAAAGCCTACCAAACATTTTTAAGCAAATGGGAGTACAAGCATCCCTATCCGTGGGATTTCTTTAACACATTTGAAGCAGTCAGCGGAAAAGATTTAGACTGGTTCTGGCGCAGTTTTTATTATGAAACCTGGATCCTGGACCAAGCAGTGGGTGATGTAACAAAAACGGCCAACGGTACGGAAATAATTATCGAAGACAGGGGACAAATTCCGTTACCTGCAACGGTTGTTATTACCCTAAACGATGGGGAAACATTAACACGAACCATAGATGTAAAGACCTGGCTGAACGGCAATACTTCAAAAATACTCTTTATAAATAAATCAGCTGATGTAAAAAGTGTTCAAATTGACCCGGAACACAACTTTCCTGACGTAAACAGAGCGAATAACAATTGGAACAAATAAAAGTTTTGAATATACAGGCAGACATTTTAAGGGGGCATTCCTCAATATTCCTCTTTTTTTGAATTTTCATTTCAAGGTGCAATAAATTGTTTACATTAAGCATATGTTTGTATCATTTACTTCTTTAAAAGGGAAATATTATGATTAAAAAGTACCTTTCATTACGTTGGGTCCTGTTGGGAACGGCTATTTTAGCCATTCTGGGCCTCACCGCAATGAATGTTTTTTCATTGTATCGTCTCCACCAAACTACAATTGAATCCGATCTGGAGAACAAAAAGCTCCAGATATCGGAATTTACTGACAAAGTACATCATCGCTTTTTTAAGCCTTACTGGGGAATGAAAAAGCTGGAAATGGACTACATTCAGCAAGAGTTTGAACGTACCGGTCAGTTTCCGCAGGAGTTTCAAAAACATATTGAGCAGGCTGCTGCTGATTCGATCTTTACCGACATATATTTTAAGCCGGAGGGATGCCGGGCATGTCAAAAGAATTCCAGTTTGTTAAGATTTGAAGAGGGTAAAAGAAAATTCATCCCTACAAACAACTATTCTGAATTTGTATGTGATGGTATCGGTATTGCGCGAACCCGTATGAAAATTTTGACTGACGAGTATCGATACAACAACAAATCCATTTTTGATTCACATTACAGCATGACCCTGGCGCTAATCAACCTGACTAAAAAAGAGGTGTTTGGTTACCTTACCATGCTGATCAACCAGGATTATCTGGTCGATCAATATATGAAGAAAGAACTGGTTGATCGCTTTGGCAATCCCGATTCAAGCGGTGTAATTGTCTGGTTGCGCGACTGGACCAAAGATGAGACGGTGGCCTGTAACGCCCCTTCCTATCCATTTAATGAGGATAAGGTACAGTACAAACAAAGTTTCCCGGAATTTTTTGACAACTGGTCTCTAAAGGTAGCCTTCACTGAAAGTCCTACTATTGCCGCATCGAAAGCCTCTCTTTTTAAAAATTTTGTTGTACTTGGGGCTGCGGTATTTATTTTACTGGGCGCTATCGGTTTCATTTTTATTACGGCCCAAAAAGAGCGAGCTCTCGCTGAAAGACAAGCTGGATTCTTAGCCAATGTTACTCATGAATTGAAAACCCCGCTGGCCGTTATGCAGGCTGCCGGCGAAAACCTGGCCGATGGTCGGGTTGACAATGAAGACCGTCTTCGATCTTATGGACGCCATATACACAGTGAGGCGCTCCGGCTTAAACGTATGATTGAGAAGCTGCTGGATGTAGCCAAGGCCGATGCCAGCCAGTCGATCGTTGAACCGAAGCCAGTGAATCTGCATCAACTGGTAACTACCTATCTGGAAAACCACAAGAACTATATCAACAACAAAGACTTTACGCTCAATACAGAGTTGGAAGAGAACGTCCCACCTGTACTGGTTGACAAAGATAGTTTTAACACTATTCTCGGCAACTTGATCGAGAATGCCATAAAATACAGTGATGATGAAAAATATCTGGGGATAAAACTGGATCGGAACGACACGCATGTCTGCCTTACAATTACTGACCACGGGGTGGGAATTCCCAAAAAATCAATAACACACATTTTTGAGAAGTTCTACCGGGTCGAAGATTCCCTTACAGCCCAAACGAAAGGGCACGGCCTTGGACTCTCAATAGTCAAAAACCTGGTGGAATTGAATGGTGGGAGCATTGAAGTGAACAGTGAAAAGAATAAAGGGTCTGAATTCATCGTTGAATTTCCGATTCTGACGAACTCACAGAATGATATACCTGTTTCTGCGGATCAAGACCTGCAACGTGAAAACAATAAGCAAGATCAACCTCAATATGTCGGATAGTTCAAAAAAAATCGTAATCGTCGAAGATGAGCCCAGTCTCATCTTTACGCTACAGGATACCCTGGAAAACGAAGGATACGAAGTTTTTATAGCTGAAGAGGGACAACAGGCTGTAGAAATCGTAAAAAGAGAAAATCCGGACCTGATGCTGCTAGACCTGATGCTACCTGAAATGAGCGGCTACGAAGTCTGTAAAAAGGTGCGTGACATGAGTTATACATTTCCGATCATCATCCTTACAGCCAGGGATCAGGAAATTGATAAAGTTACAGGACTTAATATTGGCGCCGACGATTATATGACCAAGCCCTTTGGTGTGAAAGAGTTGCTGGCCCGTATTCAAGCCCGCCTTCGTCGGTCTGAGACCTACTCAAAAACAAAACCGATCAATAACCTGGAGCTTGATCCGGTAAAGTTAGACCTAAAAAATGCAAAAGCGATACTCCCTGATGGAGAAAAAGAGTTAACCACACGCGAAGTAGAATTAATCCGATATCTTGCTGCTCACGCTAATGAACCGGTTTCACGTGATGCACTGCTGGAAAATGTCTGGCGGTATGAACACAGTACAAATACACGCACCGTGGATGTGCATATCTCAAAGCTGCGTTCCAAAATTGAAAAACAACCTGATGATCCACAATACCTTGTCACTCTACATGGGGTTGGATATATGCTTAAAATGGAATAGGTACCAAACTCTTTTATCAAACTATCTCTCCTCTGAGTTCAGAAACAAACTTGACAAAACCCCGAATCTGGTTTTCCAACAACTGTTGTTGAAATGAATCCTTAACTCCCTCCTGCTCATCAAAATTCTCGTTGATCCTGGTAATGTACACACGCTCCGGATAGATCAAGGCATTCCGATAACTGAAGACCTGCTGTAATTGCTCAACAGCACGCAACGCCCCAAAAGCCCCATCAGCCTCTCCAACAAAACAGATCGGCATTTTCTCAAGCCCACTCGGATACGGCAGGTAATCGATAACCAATTTTAATATCCCCGGATATCCCCCATTATATTCAGGAACCACAACACAAAGGCCGTCAGCATCCAGCAATCGGTTGGCAAATTGATCGATCTCTTTAATTCCTTTTCCATAAGGTCCCCGCTGTGCCTTCCTTAGTGGAAAATTTTGCAAATCTATAATTTCAGAAGAGACATCGCTGAACTGTGTATATTCCGATTTTAAATAATGCGATACACGCATCGCATTAGAACCGGGACGATCTGTTCCACTAATAACATTCAGTTCTATCATTGCTACCTGTTTGTTTCTGACAAAAAAGAGTATACCAAAATATTCAGAAAACTATTTTTACTGTTTAACCCGGATTATTCACCAAGAAATTTGGTTGTGCACGAGGCGAAGGAAAAATGACCGCGCAATAGGACATAGGTACGTTGAGTACGTCATTTTCCCTTCAACGAAGTGCACGGGCCAATTTCGCAGCCGTTTGTGCCAATACCCAAATTTGAGCTACCGGTTATTTCCACTATATATAATAATATCATTGGCTTAAGCTGTAATTTATTCTATTTCGTGAATAATCCGGGTTAACAGAATATCCTTACGTCTTATGGTGAATAAGACGTGCTCTTAAGGTGCATAAGATGACGTCTTAAGCATTACAAGACGTTATTATTTTTATGATTCGTTCATGGTAAAATCAAAGTCTGTCATTCTGGAAGGCTGTATTGTTCGGCCTGGATTGAAGACTCTACCCGAAGAAGACTACTTACCGGCTAATCTTAAAATTTGAGTCGTTCATTTTTTGTGGGGAAAATTTCAACGGCCGGAATAGGATGCACTATAAGTCGGTTCTTATCCCGAGTTCAGGTTTTAACTGAATTATTTAGTATTTATCAATACAATTCCTTACTAAATAAATTATTTATTAAATTTTAACTTATTTAATTTGACATAAATACATATATGGCTTATAATATTCTTCGAAATGAAAGAAACACTTAACTATCTTAATAAAATGTGTAAAATATCGAAATTAATTTTCATTTGTGCCCTGCTAGTAGGTTTCTCCGCCATAGAGTTGGCAACGCCAGAGGCTACTGATGTTTTGTCGATGGATACCTCGGCAGGACTGATCACAAATGAAAAGACATTCCTTGACCTGTTGTGGATTATGGTCGCGGGATTCCTGGTATTTTTTATGCAGGCTGGCTTTGCTTTGGTTGAAACCGGTTTTACGAGGGCCAAAAATGTAGCTAACATCATGATGAAAAACATGATGGATCTGAATACAGAACAGGAATAAAATTTAATCAACAACACAATCCTACCTGTTGATATAGAAAAGATCGGCTCTTAATTCCCGGGAGTCGATTTGTTTTCCCCTATAGCAGGGCCGGCTACCCTTCCCGGTCCTGCTACCCACCTCTCTGGTCATTCTTAACTTGTTCCCTGATCTTCTGTAACCGCCTCCATAACTTATCCTCTCTCCCGATATTACCCGGTGTATACCAGCTCGTCTCCCCCAATTCTTCCGGCAGATACTGCTGCTCGGTCCAGTGATTGGGATACGAATGAGGATATTTGTAGTCTTCGGAAGCGTTCTTTTTATCAAGATAACGAGCTTCTTTGGAGTTAGCCGTTTTATCTCTCAAATGAGGTGGCACCGCCTTGGTACCGCGGTTTTTGATTTCACTCTGTACCGAAAATACCGCACCGATGCTGCTACTTTTGGGAGCCAGTGCCAGGTAGATACAGGCATGTGCTAAAAAATACAGACCTTCCGGCATCCCGCATTTTGTAAACGCCTCATGGGCTGCATTAACCATCGAAAGTGCATGCGGATCAGCCATACCAACATCTTCTGAAGCAAGTATCAACATTCGGCGAAATATGAAGTTGGGATCATCCCCGCCCTCCAGCATCGAAACCATCCAGTACAGTGCCGCATCGGGATCGGAACCACGCATCGATTTAATAAAGGCCGAGGCATAATGGTAATGCTCGTCGCCGGTGCCCTGGTATCGAACATTTCTTTTTTGGATACACTCCCTGGCTACTTCCAGATCGATATGAATATTGGCCTCTTCATCTTTATCGCTGGAGAGCACGGCAACTTCAAGTGCATTGAGGGCATTTCGGATATCTCCTCCCGCAAAATCTGCCAGATGTTGCTTTGCCGGGTCGGTCAGTCGCACTGCTTTGTTACCCAAACCTCTTTCTTTGTCTTCCAGAGCACGGTCAATCATCGTTTTCACATGCTCCACCTGTAGGTCATACAACTCAAATAGCTGACAGCGGGAGAGTAAAGGATTAACAAGGGAATAGTACGGATTTTCGGTTGTAGCCCCTATCAAAGTAATTACACCTGATTCAAGGTGAGGCAGCAGAGCATCCTGCTGGGCCTTATTCCAGCGATGTATCTCATCCACAAACAGGATCGTTTTCTTTCCATTCATCTGCTGGATCTTCTGCGCCCGTTCGACGACCTTCCTCAGGTCCTTGATACCGTCCAAAACTGCATTAAGGACTTCAAACTTTGCGTTGATTTCGCGTGAAATCACATGAGCAAGCGTCGTTTTGCCGGAACTGGGTGGACCATAAAAAATAAGCGACCCAATAACGCCACTTTCGATCATGCGACGCAGCATCTTTCCTTCCCCGACTATATGCTCCTGGCCTACAAACTCATCCAGCGAATGGGGGCGCATACGGGTGGCTAACGGTTCATGCGGATTTACCACCGTATGCTTTTGCCCACTGTCTTCCTGTTCTTCTTCAAATAGATTCATGAACGAAAGGTATCTGTTTAGTACTGAAGGTTACCATTTTCTGAAAGCTAACCTTTTCTCTATTCAAAATTAAATGCCCACATCCCAAATCATTCTGGCGTTCCAAACCTAAACAAAGATTAATGAACTACCCTGAGGCATAGCCATCGGGGTATTAGATCACCTAATTAACCTGAGTTCGAGATAAGAAACTAATTGAAAAAATCTTCAGAGGGAGTAGTTTTATTTAGAACATTTTTAAAAGGATGTTCGGCACGCCAATTCCCCCTGCCCCCGGCATAACGAATCGTGAGCGGAGGACGGAGGGCGGCTAGGAGCAAATC
>JBEPXS010000161.1:0-7631 GCA_041641755.1 Balneolaceae bacterium | reverse complement strand
CCGTAGACGAATCACTGAAAGGCGGAATCGCCGTCAGGATAGATGATACAGTAATTGACGGAACCATTAAGCATAAGCTGGAGCAGCTTGAAGAAACATTATTAAGTACTGCAGCAGAGTAGAATTAAAATCTGATTATAAAAGTAATTAACCACCAATGAGTCAAGTTAGACCTGACGAAGTATCTGAAATTTTAAGAAAACAACTATCCGGTTTCGATAACGAAGCGGATGTCTATGATGTCGGTACGGTCCTTGAGGTAGGAGACGGTATTGCCCGTGTTTATGGATTGTCGAAGGTCCAGGCCGGCGAACTTGTGGAATTGCCGGATTCCAAGGATAAAGACGGTGATCCCCTGCGAGGCATGGTTCTTAACCTTGAGGAGGATAACGTCGGTATCGTACTCTTTGGCGCCACCAGCGCTGTTGAAGAGGGAGATACTGTAAAACGTACCCGTGAAATCGCATCTATTGATGTTGGTGACGGTATCCTGGGTCGTGTTATCGATCCACTCGGGCGTCCACTCGATGGAAAGGGCCCGATTTCGGGAGAAACCATTCGGTTACCACTGGAACGGAAAGCACCGGGCGTTATTTATCGTGAACCTGTAAAAGAGCCACTTCAAACGGGTATTAAAGCTATCGACTCGCTGATACCGATCGGTCGTGGACAGCGTGAGCTTATTATTGGTGATCGTCAGACTGGAAAAACCTCGGTTGCTGTTGATACCATCATCAACCAGCAAGAAACGCAAGATGGTGACAAGCCGATACACTGCATCTATGTAGCTGTTGGCCAGAAAGGGTCTACCGTTGCAGGAATCGCTAAGACACTTGAAGAACACGGTGCATTAGAATATACAACCATTGTATCGGCACCAGCCTCAGTTACAGCCCCGATGCGTTATGTCGCTCCTTTTGCTGGCGCAGCTATTGGTGAGTATTTTCGGGATACCGGTAGACATGCACTGGTTGTTTATGATGATCTTTCCAAGCAGGCTGTGGCCTATCGTGAACTCTCCCTGCTGCTAAAACGACCTCCGGGACGGGAAGCATATCCTGGTGATGTATTCTATCTGCATAGCCGTCTGTTAGAACGTGCTGCAAAGATTATTGAAGAAGATGGGGTAGCACAGAAGATGAATAATGTACCTGAGGAACTGAGGCCTAAATTGAAAGGGGGAGGATCACTAACGGCATTGCCTATTATTGAAACCCAGGCTGGTGACGTTTCCGCTTATATTCCAACAAACGTTATCTCCATTACCGATGGACAGATCTTCCTGGATATTGATCTGTTTAATTCCGGTGTACGTCCCGCTATTGATGTTGGTACTTCCGTATCAAGGGTAGGTGGATCGGCTCAGGTGAAGGCGATGAAGAAACTATCTGGCACCATGAAGCTCGACTTGGCACAATATCGCGAACTGGAGGCATTTGCCAAGTTTGGATCCGACCTTGATCCAAGTACACAACGACAACTTAAACGTGGTGAACGTACGGTTGAGCTTCTTAAGCAGGATATCTACCAACCGTTGGCTGTTCAGGAACAGATTGCATTGCTCAAAATCAATGATGAAGGATTACTTGATAAGCTCGCTGTCGATCAGATCGAGGAGTTTGAACAGAACTATCTTGAGACTGTTAATGCCAAATACGATGGTGAGATGAAAGAGCTTGCCAAATCTGGTGTATTAAGTGATGAATTTGGTCAGAAACTTATCGATACCGCTAGTACCGTAATCGATCAAATTTTAGCAACTCAAGAAGAGTCCTGATTTATGGCGAACCTGCGCGACATACGCAACCGAATTGAGTCGATCAAAAACACGCAGCAGATTACGCGTGCCATGAAAATGGTAGCTGCTGCAAAGCTGCGAAAGGCTCAAAACAGAATTATCGAGACCCGACCCTACGCTTCCAAAATGAAGGAAGTGGTAGGCCGGTTGGTCAAAAATGCCGGTGATCAAAACATTCTGTTGCGACAACCGGAAAAGACGGAACGGGTTTTGTTCATCGTTGTTAGTTCTGATCGGGGACTTTGTGGAGCGTTCAATAATAACCTGTTCAAAGTTGTTCACTCCCGCGTAGAGGAGAATTTTAGTGAATATCATAAGAATGATAACCTTTCTCTGATAACGCTCGGCCGTAAAGGATCAGAACACTTTAGCAAGCGGAATTATAAGTTGGCTGACAAGTTTCCTAACTTTTTTGATGAACTTGAGTTTGCCAGAACAGCAGAAATTATGAAAGGCATAATTGCTGATTTCAAGGCTGGTAAATATGATGCTGTATATTTGGCTTATAATGAATTTAAATCGGTAATTGCTCAAAATAGGATCATCGAACCCGTACTACCTATTGATCCCTCTACATTGATTGAAGAGGAGGATGAAACCGAGTCCGATGCTTCTATTGATTACATTTATGAGCCGGAAGTTGAATCTATACTGGATGATCTGTTGCCACTACATCTGAATATGCAGCTTTGGAAGGCAATTCTGGAATCAAATGCTGCCGAACAGGGTGCGCGTATGACAGCGATGGACAACGCTACAGAAAATGCTAAAGAGCTGGAAGAGGAGCTTCAACTTGAATACAATCAGGCGCGACAAAGTGCTATTACAACCGAAATTTCGGAGATTGTTTCTGGTGCCCAGGCTCTTGAGGAAGCTTAACCATTTCAGGGCCTGTAGTCATTTCCACTAAAAGGGAGAAATTTTTATTATACAGGCACACAAATTCAGCTCAAAATGGGTTAAGGTTCAAAAAAAATGCATTTATTGATATTGGAGAGGTGGCAGAGTGGTCGAATGCGGCGGTCTTGAAAACCGTTGAGGCCTTTTGGGTCTCCGGGGGTTCGAATCCCTCCCTCTCCGCTTCTATAAATCGAACTACAAACTAGAATAGCGAATGACAAGAAAATTGGAAGTCCGCTATTGTTTGTAGAGTTTTGCTTAGTTTAACAGCCCCATTCCAAAAGGATGGGGCTGTTTCTTTAAATAAATAGGGTGTTCCGTTCGTTAAAGTCCAAACTTTTAGATTAAGTAATTCAGAAATGATGAATAAAACAGCCCTGTCGCTTTGGTTAATACTTTTCGTGTTTACTCAAGCATTATATGTATCCGCACAGGATACTCTTCAAATTACTCTTACTGAATTTATTGAACGCGGATTGGAAAATTCGGGCCAGGTAGATTATGAGCGTCAACAAGTAAACTTGGCAGAGAACCAGATTGATAAGGCAAGAGCCCAGCGTTATCTACCAAAATTTGAGTTGAACACACAACATGGGGCTGTTCCGGGGGTCAAGAGTAATACCAACCTTCCAGAGGATGAGTTTTATTTAGATCCGGACTTAGAAAACGATTGGAGTAACTGGGCGATTTTTACACGGGCAGAAGTGAGCGCAGTACAACCAATTTTTGCTTGGGGTGCACTCACCAACGCGGTGGAAGCTGCAAAAGCCGGGGCCGAAGCGGCACAGTATCAATTTCGATCAAAACAGGAAGGATTAAAAGTACGGCTGTTCGAACTTTATTACAGTTACATACTCTCAGAAGAAGTTAACCGCTTGTTGAGTGAAGCGCAGAAAAAGATTAATGATATAGAAAAGAGGATTGATTCAAAAGCAGAGGAGGAAGATTCAGATATCGATCAGTCTGATGTTTTTAAGTTTAAAGTTTTTAAGTCTGAATTTGCAATGCGGTCGGCTGAGCTTAAAGAAAACCTGGAGTATATCAGGAGTGTCTGGGATTATGTACTTCAGTCAGGTACGGAAGTAGTGTATCAGCCAACCGATCAATTTTTAGATCCTGTGGCAAATAAAATTGAAACACTGGATTACTATAAATCTCAGGCCCTTGAAAGAAGAGCGGAACTGAAAGGAATTGAAGCCGGTATCGACGCTGCTGAACATGGCATTGAAGCGACCAAAGCACAGAATTTACCTATGCTGTTTCTCGGGATCACCGGTAGTTATGCAAATACTCCCAATCGTCCCCGTCAGGATAATCCTTTTATTATTAATAATACCAACTATGCTTCGGCCGGAATAGGACTGGGAATCCGACAAAACCTTGATTTTTTTTCAGCTAAAACCGATATCGAGCATCGTGAAATTCAATATAAACAGGCAAAATTTTTAAGGAGTGCGGTCGTTGATGGTATCATGCTGGAAGTTAGTGATTCATATAAGAATGCCAATATTTCTGAGGTAAAGGTTGATAAGACCGATGAAGCATTGGTTACCAGTAAAAAATGGCTACGGCAGGAACAGTTGGACTACGATTTTGGTATAGGAGATACTAAGGATCTGATTGATGCCATGCGCAAGGAGTTGGAGTTACGTTTACAACTGAAACAGCGTATTTTTGAGTTTAATAAAGATATGGCTGAACTATACAAAGCGGCCGGACTCCCATTAACATCCCTGAAAACAGCTAATTAGTTTTATGAAGAAGATATTTTTTTTATTGCTGGTATTTTTCACTACCAACGCCATATCTGTAGCAGCACAGCGCGACAGCACCGCTATACGCACGTTACTTGAGCAGCGGGACAACCAAATAAAGGAGTTGCTAGGTCCCAAGGGTACTGATTATACCCAGGAGAAGCGGCAAAAACTAAAGGATATTATCAATGGAATTATGGACTATTCAGCTATGGCTCGTCATGCCCTGCAAGAGACTTATGACACCTTGACAACTCAGGAGCGAGATGAATTTGTTGATTATTTTTCCACTATTATTAGAGACCAGTCATTGAATAAGCTGGATATTTATCGGGCTGATGTTCAGTACAAAAGTATAAACGTAGACGAAGACAGTGCTACTGTTAATACCATAGCTATCCTTGATAAAGTAAGAACCCCGGTTGCCTACGATATGTACTTCAAAGACAAAAACCAGCAGTGGGTGATCACAGATATGACAATAGATGACGTATCTACAGCAGATTCCTATCGGCGCCAGTTTCAGAACATTATCCGTAAAAAAGGGTATGATTACCTTTTAAATACATTAAAAAAGCGGGCAGCCAAGTAAAATTTTATTCCAGATCCATTTACTTTATATTTTGAGTCATTAAAACGGACTTATGTTACGATCAATTCAGGACAAAAAATTAGCGCCCGAAGGATATGTATATGCAACCTATGGGCATCCCAAATATCTAAAGCATGCTATTGCTTCAGTTGTTTCATTACGCAGATATGACAAATATCGCCCGGTTGCTCTGGTATGTGAAGAAAAGCATAAAAAGATATTAGAGGAGCATGGCATCGCAGAACTTTTTGATGTTATAGATTTGCTGGGGCCGGACCGGGCTTCAATAGTCGGTTTCAAGCACAATATCCATGAATATCTTTTTTTCGAGAAAAATCTTTTCCTGGATAGTGATATGATCTGGTGTAAGAATCCGGATCCACTGTGGCAAACCTTAAACCCTTATGCCTTTACGGTGACCGGGACACAGGTATCAGATAATTTTTTTGGAGGCCCCAAGAATATTGGTGTTGTGAAAGATATTCTGCTCCGCAGGCGCCAGCGGACGCTCAAGCATTTTGGTCTTACTTACCTGAGCAGGGTACAAACTGGGATGATTTATGCACAGGATTTCAGCCTAACTAAAAAAGTTTGTGAACTTGCTCAAAAGATGCTTGACAGAAAAAATGAAACTCATTTCCGCAGTCGTACACTGGAACATGGGCGTAGTGAAGAATCCTGCGAGTGGAGCATCGCCATGGCGATGTCAAAACTAGACATACCAATATTTCCGTGGCTGCAAGGACACACAAGTCCACAACTGGATTATATTGAAGACTATACCTCACACGATCCAGACTTTGAATATGTGGTTTGCACCTATTATTGCGATCAGTTTGTTTATAGTCTTCGTGGGATCCAATCAAAATGGTTACGTGGTCTGCTTATCAAACTTTTTTCACTCATCCCAGGTAAAGGCGATTATCTTAAAGCAACTCCCTACCTGTTGCATTTTGGATGGTATCACCAAAAACAGCCATTCTATGAATTTGCAGAAAAAACCTGGCACCTGCTTACCAGTGGAAAAAAAGAATTGATACAGACCGACAGTAAGCTTTTACATGGCACCAACCAATGATAAAACCGATGGTTGGAAATCGGTTTTAAAAAAAGGAGTTCGATATACCCTGCAACTTGGTATTATCGGATACCTGTTTTATAAGCTTTATGAAATTGGATTCACAACTGTTATCCAATCGCTGCCGCTGAATCCTCTCTTTTACCTTATTTTTCTGGTAATATATTTCTCACTACCCCTCTCAGAGATTTTTATTTATAGTATCGGATGGAAATTCAAACCTGCTCGTGCTTTTATGATTTTCATCCAAAAAAAGGTGTTAAATACCGATGTACTGGGGTATTCGGGAGAGATATATCTGTTTTATTGGGCCAAAGAAAAGTTGAACATCCCAGTAGGCAAAGCTCTTCACTTCATCAAAGACAATAACATTCTGTCGTCTATTTCGTCGACATTTGTATCGGTCGTGTTGTTAATATTTTTTTTTACACAGGGATATATCAATCCATTAGAGTACTTGCCCAACGCGGAAAACACGTATATTTATGTATTGCTTGCAGTAGGCATATTGTTAATAATTTTCATCACCTATAAATTTCGGCATTACATTCTTTCGGTTTCATTAATGGAGGGAATTAAGATATCTTCTATTTATACCGGAAGACTCATACTCACAAATGCATTACAGATATTCCAATATGCCTTGATCAAACCCGATATACCCTGGGCCGTCTGGTTCAGCCTCATGGCAGTCCAGATTTTGTCGACTCGTATTCCGTTTTTACCCAGTCAAGATGTTTTGTACGTGAATCTTGCTTTGGAAATGTCGGAGCTGGTTCGAGTACCTGAGGCCGAGATTGTTGGTATTTTAACCGCTAACCTTATTTTAAAAAAAGTTATTGGTGCCGTCTCATTTTTCATAACCTCTGCAAGGCAATCGTCACTTGAAATTCCATCAGAAGAAGACGTAAAAGAATACCAAACAAATCAATGATGTTAAGAAGTACAGTTGCAGATCTTTTTTACTGCTGCATCAGAATTTTAATAATAGCTGGTTTTATCGGATTAGGGCCTTTAGAAGCTACGGGGCAATTTTCTGATGGGATAGAAGATGCATCATCACCCAATATGACTTTCGGTACTCGTTTTAATACCAATTTAGCCGGTATTGGAAAGCCGCTTCCTTTTTGGCTGCATGCAAATAAATTAGGACTATATGATCAGTATACAGTCAACACTGTTTTGTTTGCTACATTTGATAAACCAGTAATTTCCGGCGAAAATTTTTCAATTAAAACTTCGGGAAAGTTGGCTGGCAGGATTGCTGGAGATTCCTGGCTGGGAATACAAACACTGTCAGCTTCGATTGATTATAGCATTCTGAGATTACAACTGGGACGGTTCATTGATCCACTGGGTACCAACTACCATCCGCTCTCTTCGGGATCCATGATATACAGTCAAAATGCTCGTCCCATCCCGAAGATAGCGCTTAAAACCGATGGATTTGTCGATATACCCAGTACGGATGGGCACGTTCAGTTTTCAACATACTTTAGTCACGGTTGG